>JASHWB010000247.1 GCA_030044295.1 Candidatus Acidiferrales bacterium | reverse complement strand
GAAATGCCACTAACGCCCACCGGGAAGATCGCCAAAAGCGAGCTCGGCAAGTCCTTCGATACGGTCGCGCCCGCCCCTAGTACGCGATAGCACTACAGCGGGACCTCAATTAAGCTGGGCCCGTCTCCTTCGTATCCACGTTTTAGAGCGGCTGCAAATTCCTCAAGCGAACTGACTCGCACTCCAGGCACTCCCATGCCATGTGCGAGCGACACCCAGTCGAGATCGGGCCGCCCAATATCGAGTAGAGCTTTGGCTCGTGAGCCGGGTTCCCCGATCCCGAGATTTCCAAATTCGCGCTTGAGAACGGCGTAAGCGCGGTTTGCAAACACGACCGTTACGACGTGAAGTCCTTCGCGAGCCATCGTCCATAAAGCTTGCAATGTGTACATCCCGCTGCCATCTGCAGTAAGGCAGAGTACCGGACGATCCTGACATGCGACCGCCCCTCCTACCGCCAGCGGCATCGCAATCCCGATTGATCCTCCCGTGCATGCGAGCCAATCGTGCGGCGCGCATCCCCGCGTGGCTGCCAGGATACCTCTGCCCGAAGTCATCGACTCATCGGCAACGATAGCTTCTTCGGGCAGAGTGGCGGCGATCGCGAGCGCGAGGCCCGATGCCGTAATCTCTCCACTCGGCACACGCGGACGTTCTGATTTCGCGAGCGCCGACCGAGAGTTTTTCGCACCCACTGCCTCGGCAACCAGGTTGAGGGCGCCATTCACGTCTTCGCCGGGTTCGGCCAACGTGAATATCTCGCAACCCGGTGGCGTTGGCTGGCTTCTCTTATCTTGATAAGCAAAATAGGAAACCGGACCAGTTGCGGATACCAAAATCAACTGCCTGAACTCCTTGAACTGCTCCGTTGCCTGTTCGAGTACATAGGCCACCCGCTCGATTACTGGCGTACCCGCTCCGTGCCGGAGGCGGGTGAACGGATAAGGCATATACAATTTTGCATTCGTGGCAGCCGAGATGTTTCCTGCGACTTCCAGTCCGCGCCCGAACAGCGCGTTTCCGCCAACCAGAATAGCGGTCCTCACGCCCGACCTGAGCATTTCCGCCGCTCGCCTAATTTTGTTAACCGGCGGCAGCGGCGCTGCTTGGGGAGGGGATATTTCCCCAATGTGCCCGCTTTCGCTCCACGCTACGTCGGCTGGAACGATCAGAGTCGCGATTTGGCCGGCCGAAGCGCTCGCTTGAGCTATAGCTTCGGCTGCATCGGAGCCGACCTCCGCGACGCGCTGCGACGTGTGAAGCCACTTGGAATAGGGCTTCGCGATCGCAGCGATATCGGAATGCAGTGGTGCGTCATACTGCAGGTGATAGGCAGGATGCTGGCCGATCAGGTTGACCATAGGCACGCGGGCTTTGCTCGCGTTGTGCAGATTGGCCATGCCGTTCGCGAAGCCCGGACCCAAATGAAGGAGAGTACAAGCCGGTTTTCCGGTCATTCGCGCGTACCCATCAGCGGCTCCTGTGGCTACGCCTTCGAACAGCGTAAGCACGCACCGCATCTCAGGGGAGCGGTCGAGAGCCGCAACCAGGTGCATTTCGGACGTGCCGGGATTCGTAAAACAAGTGTCGACGCCGCAAGCGAGCAGGGTGCGAACCAGAGTTTCGGCGCCTGTCATATTCGTTCGGTCAGTCCGATTGGATCCCACACGAGATGCGAAGGATAGCCGAAATGCGGCACGAGCGCGCGTTCTGAGCTCTATTCGAACTCATCGCTCAAGCTCCGGACAACACCGACGACTGCGGGGCCGGTTCGCAGGCGCGCGGCGGATCCGCCTCATCGATATGGCGGCAAAGCGCTACAGCCAAGTCCTCAGCGTGTGTTGTGACGATTCCCGTGTGATCGCCGGGAACCGACTCCAACGAGAATTCTGCCGCCAAAGGCGCCCAAATGGATCTAGGATCAACTGAAAATATCCACGCGTCCGCGGCTCTCAAAAACCTGACTGCGCCGTCATAAAAGCGCGGCTCATAACGACCTAACGCTTCGTAGTCGCGCTCCTTGAAACGAGCCATCGATGAAGTATTTGGCATCGGAATCAAAGGAGGATGCTTGAAGCGGTTTTGGGAGCTTCGCAGGGGCGTGCTTAGAAGCCGTTTGATCCTTGCGGTTGCCCGGTGCGTGTGTCGTCGTAACTTCAGATTTAGCAGCTGTGACTTTTTCAGAAGGCGCAGAGCCGGGAAGCCGTCAATAACAGTCAGTAGGGCCACGTTGTCTCCCGCTCCGGACAGGCGCCGAGCCATCTCAAATGCAATCAGACCGCCGGCAGAAAATCCAGCTAGTAAGTATGGGCCCTTCGGCTGGACTCGCCTTATAGCATCAAGGTGGTACTGAGCCAAATCCTCGAACCGATCAAACGATTCGGCGGTCCCATCAGTTCCCCGTGCTTGCATTCCGAAAATCGGGCGAGGCGATCGAATGTATTTGACAACGTTAAATAGTTCGAGGACTGTGCTGCCACAGCCATGCACGAAATAAAGTGGACGTCCGGTACCTCCGGGTTTTAACGGCGTTAAAGACGGGAGAGAGGTCTGCTTCGGATTCGAAAGGACAGCCGACAAGGCTGATATCGTGGGCGCGTGGAATATGATGACGGGCGAGATCTCGCGGCCGAAGATCTTGCTAAGTTCAGAAAAGATCGCCACTGCCGTCCAGGAGTCCCCGCCCAGTTCAAAAAAGTTATCGTTCGCACCCACGGATGGCAGACCGAGTACTTCTTTCCAGGTGGAAGCGAGAAGTTCCGGAATGAGCGGAGGGGTAAGCCTCATCTATATCTACGCTCCCCGTAGACTGATTGGAGCCAGATCCAGAGCCGGCGATTCACGAATGAGCAAACTGCCAATAGAGTTCTCTCGCTTTGGAATATATAGGCCCGATTGCTAGTAGACGGTCGTCAATTTTATTGACTGGAACCACCTTCGAATAATTGCCGCTTGAGAAAATCTCGTCAGCCTGTTGAAAATCGCCGTAGGACAGGGTCTTTTCCACGACTTTAACGCCCACTCCGCGAAGCAGTTTGATTACACGCTGGCGAGTGATGCCGTCGAGGAATGTGCCGTTTGGGATTGGCGTGTAGACCACGCCATCCTTGGCGAGAAAGATGTTCGACGTCGCGAGTTCCGCGACGTTGCCAACCATGTCGCATACAACAGCGTTATCGAATCCCCGCGAATGCGCTTCGAGCAACGCGCGTGCGTTATTTGGATATAGGCAGCCGGCCTTAGCATCGACCGGCATCGTTTCGATCGTCGGCCTACGAAAAGGCGAGATCGTGATCGAGAAGCCCGATGGTTTGCGCATCGGTGCTTCGTAGATGGTAATGCACCAGCGGGTTGACTCCGGATCAGGGGCCTGGATCCATGGACCCTCTTTCTCGCCCCAATACATGGGGCGAATATAAAGCGGCACATCCTTATCGAATTTTTTAATTCCTTCGTAGGCGAGCTCCATCCAACGTTCCATCGAGATGGAGGGTTTCAGATGGAGCTTTCTAGCGGAGTCATTTACGCGAGCGCAGTGCAGATCCAGGTCTGGCGTGACTCCCTCGAATGCGCGGGCTCCATCGAAGACCAGTGAACAAAGCCAGGCGGCATGAGTCCGCGGACCCATGATGGGCACGTTGCCTTCGTGCCATTGGTCCTGGAAAAAAGTCCACGTTTTTGACCAGACTGGATCGCGCTCCATGGCTTCTCCTGAGAAGGCTTAATTATCACACTCTGAACACACGTTCCGTTTTGTTTTCTCTCCTGTGCGACGCGACACTTGCAACCGTTGCCCTTCAAGATTGCTCGGAGAGCATGCGCATCTTGCGTTTGAGGGCAGCGAACCGGCTTGGGTTGTGGAAGCGTTTTTCCACATTGTGGCAGGGGCCATCCACATTGATTTCTCAAGGCCAGGAAAACGAATCGAGGTAAGTACTTGGGGCAAAGCAGCTTGGAAGGGGAATTTTTGAGTAATCAAGATACGACCTTCGTCGAATTTGGAAGTACACTTGCACTCTAATTTCAGAGCTATTGGGGCCGTAAGGCAACCTTGGTGTGTTCAACGGCAGGTAATCGGTTACGAGGACACCTGGGAGTGCCCCTTTACGCGGCTTTGGCAGCGAGTCGGAGCAGGCCCTGACGCAAAGGAGAGTCTACTAGTTGAAGCCGACTGCGCTCCTGGCATGCACGTCGACGTGGTTCCCCGCGTCTCGGCTAGCGATGGCCCTCACGAACGCGAGTTTCACGGTCGACGCAGTTTGTCCGTTTCGCCACTCCCTCGCCAGGCTCCGGTGTGTGAGGCGAACGTACCGGCATTACGGGTTCTTTCCCGCTGCCTCGTTCCTCGATGCAATCAAAGCTTCCAAACCGGACCTGATAGTGCCTTGCGACGATGTGGCCGTCAGGCATTTGCACCGCCTCTATTCAATGACCTCCAACTCCGGCGACGCCGGTTCTATTGCTGCCATGATCGCGCGTTCGCTCGGCTCGCCTCAAAATTATCCGGTGCTATATCGCAGGGCCGAGTTCCTTCAGGTCGCGAAGGAAGAACGGATTCGGGTTCCTACAACGCAAGAGCTGACCCAGATGAGCGACCTGACGGGGTGGGCGGATGCGCATGGATATCCGATTGTCTTGAAGGCTGATAGCACCTCAGGGGGTGAAGGCGTTCGTATCGTCCATACGCGAGAGGAGGTCCTACGCGCGTTTAAGTCGCTTTCCGCTCCGCCTGTACTCGCACGGGCGTTTAAGCGCTCTTTAATTGACGAAGATTCGAGCTTGGTTGCTAGATCCGTGTTCCGCCGTGGTTCCAGACTAAGCGCGCAGACCTTCATCCGAGGACGAGAAGCCACAAGTACAGTCGCCTGCTGGAACGGGAGTGTTCTTGCCGGCTTGCATTTCGAGGTCATGTGCAAGACGAGTTCAACGGGGCACTCCACCGTCCTCCGGTTGATCGAAAACGCAGAAATCTCCGCTGCAGTCGAGAAGATTGTCCGGCGGCTTGGACTTTCAGGCGTGAACGGTTTTGACTTTATGATAGAAACCGATACGGGAAAACCCTACCTCATCGAGATAAATCCTCGTACGACACAAGTCGCTCACTTACCGATGGGTTCCGGTCGAGACCTTCCAGCCGCGCTGTTTTCGTTTGTTACCGGCAATCCGATTCAAGAAGCTTCTAAGGTGACGGAGAACGAAGTGATCGCTCTTTTCCCGCAGGAGTGGAAACGTGACTCTGCCAGCGCCTATTTGCGAACGGGCTACCACGATGTGCCCTGGGGCGAGCCCGAGCTAATCCGGGCCTGTGTCCGGCGTCGGCGCAAACAGTGGGCATTTTATGCCGAACACGAAGGACTTCGAGTTCCTACGCCCGCGCGCATTCCTCGCTCTTAAGTCGCCGTTGTGTGCTTTCGGTGTTCGAAATGCGTGACGAGGAAGAATTGGGCTCGTTTTTCGTTGCGGACTCACCTCACGCGTCCGATGTCTCAACGGCATCTGTTACACTGGGTGCAACAATAGGTGCTTCAGAGAAACAGCGGTGAGGTCGAGTCTTGCCAAGCGTTAGCCTACCGGAGAGAAAGGTTCTCTTCACTGGGGAGATTCTCCAGGATCCCTACCCGACATACGCCCAACTCCTTGACCAAGGGCCGATTCACTATGTGGAGGTCGCTGGCAAGTGGGCGGTGTGGTCCGTTTTCAGTCATGCTGAATGTTTATCGGTCGCGAAGGATCCCCGGTGCTCGGCAAAACGGGCACAACAGATGCTTCTCCCATTACCTTTGAGCCGTCAGGGCGAGTTCCGCGAGCTGGCGCGAATGCTTAGCCTTTGGCTTATCTTCATGGACCCACCGGAGCATACGCGCCTCCGCAAGCTTCTAAACAAGGGATTTTCGCAGGCCGCGGTGGAAGCGTTGCGCCCGCAAATGGAAGAGACGGTTGCGCAAATGCTAGACCCTCTCAAACATTCTTCGGAAGTGGAACTTATGCGCGAATTCGCGAATCCGATGCCAGTTCGCGTGATCTCCGTGATGATGGGCATTCCGGAGGCGCTGCACGGCACGTTTGTGAAGTGGTCGCGCGCCATCGCGATTTTTAGGGGTAATCCAAACCGCACTGTCGAAGAAGCACAAGCTGCGCAGGACGCTCTGATTAACATGACTGAGTTCTTTCGGAAGGCTGTGGCGGACCGAAGGCAAAACAAAGGCAGCGACCTGATCAGCCTTTTGATTGACATTGAGGAGGATGGCGACGTCCTCACAGAAGAAGAGCTGTACGCGCAGTGCATTGCTCTTCTGTTCGCGGGCCACGAGACGACTCGTAACTTGATCGGAAACGGAATCTACACCCTCCTGCGTCATCCGGAACATGCAGCCGAATTGCGCGACAACCCTCAGCTAATTCGCTCGGCGGTCGAAGAACTTCTGCGGTATGAAAGCCCGGTGCAATTTACAGCTCGAGTACTCAAGGAGGAAATGGAAGTTTGTGGGCGGCGCATTCCAAAAGGATGGTCGCTCCTTTGCATGCTGGGTGCAGCGAATCGTGACCCAAAACAATTCGAGGAACCGAATCAACTCAATCTGAAGAGACTTAACAACCAGCACTTGGCGTTTAGCGCCGGCCCGCACTTTTGCATCGGGAACCAGTTAGCCCGGCTGGAGGGACAGGTGGCGATTCTCAACTTGCTACAGCGTTTCCCGAAACTCAGGCTCTGCGGGCAAAAGCCGGAGTGGGCCGATACGTTCGGGTTTCGCGGCTTAAAGGCGCTCAAGGTAATTGTTTGAAGGGCTCGCTCGATGAGACGAGGATCGCACTACTGCGCATGCGGCGCGGCAACATTTTCGACGCGGCAATTATTGCTCCATAGAGCTCCGGCGCCTCAAAACGTCGGAATACCGCTTTCAGCGGCGATGGAACGAGATTAGCGTCAGTTGGAACTGTCTGGCTACTTTAGAGGTGCTTACTACCCAAATTCCATGTCCACCGGCGCTGATGTTAAGGCACATTGATTTTGAACGGCTTAGCGGCCGTTTCGCGTCGCCAAAGGGGTATCTTTGGTATATGAAGTGCCCTTACGTACCCCGACGCCTCGTCGATGCGCCGACGCCCATGGACCGAGTTGGGTTGCCTTGCGAGCCAGAGTCCCGGCGTTCGACTTCGCAGGGTCAGCCGAGATCGAATAGGGGGAGAGTCTTATGAAGGGTATTGTGCTCGCAGGTGGTACGGGCAGCCGGCTGAATCCTTTGACCCGCGTCACCAATAAACACCTCCTGCCGATCTACGACAAGCCTATGGTCTACTACCCGATCCAGACGCTGGTCAACGCGGGGATTGAGGAAATCCTTCTCGTGACCGGCGGCAAGAACGCTGGGGACTTCCTGCGATTGCTGGGCAACGGCCGCCCTTTCGGATTGAAACACCTGAATTACACATACCAGGAAGGTGAAGGTGGAATAGCCGAGGCGCTGGGATTGGCCGAGTTTTTCGCAGCGGGCGAGCCGATTTGCGTCATCCTGGGTGACAACATCATCGAAGGCAACATCGCCCACGCCGCCGAGAGCTTTAAGCGGCAAGGGCGAGGGGCCAAGATTTTGTTGAAGGAAGTCCAGGACGCTCAGCGGTTCGGCGTAGCTGAAGTTCGAGGAGATCAAGTGGTTGGCATCGAGGAAAAGCCAAAAAGCCCCAGGTCGAACTATGCGGTCATCGGCATTTATATGTATGATGCGACGGTGTTCGAAAAAATCCGCCGACTGAAACCCTCCGGACGCGGCGAGCTGGAAATTACGGACGTAAATAACTTCTATATTGAAGAAGCGACTCTGAGTTGGGATATCCTTAAAGGCTGGTGGACCGACGCTGGAACGTTCGAATCGCTGTTGCGGGCGAACACGTTAGTGGCTGAGACTGGTGCAAACAAGATGGACCTCCATTCGCGAGCCGGCGCAGCCACACCGGCCGAAGTGGTTTGATGAGAATCCTGGTCACGGGCGGGGCAGGCTTCATCGGTTCGAATTTCATTCGGCACATCCTTGCGTTTCGTCGAGGCGTTTCGGTTGTCAACTACGACAAGCTGACCTACGCTGGCAACCTGGCGAATCTGGAATCCGTAGCCAACGAGCCGTCGTACCGGTTTGTGAAGGGCGACATTTGCGACGCGACGGTGGTGGAATCCGCGATGGAAGGCTGTGATGCCGTGGTCCATTTCGCGGCGGAATCGCATGTCGATCGCAGCATTTACGAACCTGCCGCATGCATTGAGACGAATGTCAAAGGCACATTCGTGCTGCTGCAGGTCGCGCGCAAGTTGGCGGTGGAGCGTTTCGTCCACGTTTCCACAGACGAAGTGTATGGCGATATGAGGCCAGGTGCCTTCGCCGATGAAGAGTCGCCGATCGAGCCGAGCAGCCCGTATTCGTCCTCGAAAGCCGCGTCGGACCTGCTCGTCCGCTCGTTCGTGCGTACATACAGTTTTCCGGCTGTCATAACGCGCTCCTCCAACAACTATGGACCTTATCAGTTTCCGGAGAAATTCTTGCCGTTGATGATTACCAACGCGCTAGAGAATAAGCCGCTTCCGATCTACGGAGATGGGCAGCAGCAACGCGACTGGTTGCATGTAGAAGATAACTGCCGTGGGATTTTGGCGGTGCTGGAACGCGGACGCATCGGCGAGGTTTATAACATCGGGGGACTCGATGTGGTCGATAACTTATCCATGGCGCGGCGGCTGTTGCAATCGATGGGTAAGCCGGAAACATTGCTGACCTATGTTCAGGATCGCCCCGGTCATGACCGGAGATACGCTTTGCGCTGCGAGAAAATGGAAAAGCACTTAGGCTGGAGCCCTTCCGTTCCGCTCGAAGCCGGACTGCGCCAAACGATCGACTGGTATAGAACGCAAACCGCGTGGCTTACCGGTGTGCGCGACGGAAACTATCGAAGCTACTACGAGCGATATTACGAACAACGCGAGAGTTCGCTGCGCGGTATCGCACGTCACGTGCCGGAACCGACGGCGAATTAAGCGATCTGCGCCCATCGACAAGTTCATGTTCGTCCGCGTGTCTCAATGACTTCGAAATCGACTGCGATTGCGAGTGGGCTGCAGCGGTTGGAGACTCCCCTCCCCGGAGTTGTAGAAATTCGGCCCAAAGTGTTTCTCGACCCGCGCGGCTTCTTCATGGAAACGTATCACTCTCAGAAATACGCCGAACTCGGCATCTATGACGTCTTTGTACAGGATAACCATTCTCGCTCGGTAAAGCGCACTTTGCGCGGCTTGCACTATCAACTGCGGCACCCACAGGCGAAACTATGCCGCGTGGTAGAAGGCGAAGTCCTCGATGTAGCCGTCGATATTCGTGTCGGCTCTCCCAGTTTTGGGAAATGGACGAGCGTTACTCTTTCCGCCGTCGAGCAAAATCAAGTCTACATTCCCGCGGGTTTCGCGCACGGATTCATCGCACTGACCGAGGTCGTACAGTTCCTCTATAAGTGCAGTGACTATTACGCTCCGGACGACGAGCGCGGAATTCGATGGAACGATCCGGAATTGAATATTCGGTGGGGCGTCTCAACTCCCATCATCTCTGAAAAAGATGCCGGCTACTCGAAGCTTGCCGATGTCTCGCCCGAGTGTCTTCCGAAGTATTCCCCCCGCGAAGGCGCATAGCTTTTCGGCGTGAAACTCGATCCCGATTTCGCAGAGACGAACGCGAGGGCGTTCTGCATCTTAACGAACAGATAGATCCGTGCTGTGTTTGGCGGGGGAAGCACCCTCCGTAGCCGCATGATAACGGACAATCAGTAGCGTTATATCGTCGGCTTGATTCGCGCCACTGGTAAACTTTTTGAGGGAATCGAGGATGGATTTCTGCAATTGCTCGAGAGGGACTTCTCTTTGGCCCGCCAGTACTTCACGCAAACGGTCGGAACCGAACATATCCTCCGATAAATTCATCGCTTCCGTAACTCCGTCGCTGAACAGGATGAGCGTGTCTCCGTCCTCAAGCGTTGAGGTTTTTGCTTCATAATCTGCCTCGGCTATAAGGCCAACGGGGAAAGAGCCCTCACTCGTAAGCTCCGAAATTTCCGCGCGGCGGATTACAAGCGGGGAAAGGTGGCCGGCGTTGATATACACGAACTTGCCGCGCGGGTCGAGCACTCCAAAAAACAGGGTGGCATAGCGGCCAACTTCCGCATGTTCGCAAAGGAATCGATTCATGTGGCTGATCAAGCGAACCGGTTCTGTGCCGATCGTCATCCCGGAGAACGCTCCTTGCAACATGGTCGTAAGCAAGGCCGCGCCGAGACCCTTGCCGGACACATCCGCCACAAGAATCGCCGTTCGGTTTTCGTCCAATGGGAATACGTCGAAATAATCCCCTCCCACAGCATGGCACGGAGTGTGAATACCCGCGACGGCGAGATAGTCGAAATCATGAAATCCATGAGGAATGAGAGCCTGCTGGATTTCGCGCGCGATATTCAGTTCCTGCTCGAGCCGCTGCCGTTGTCGCTCGCGTTCCACGAGCCGCGCATTGTCCAGGACGCTAGCTGCTTCGGCGGCCAAGGCATCGAGAATCTGCCGATCGAGGTTTGAAAAGGCGGTAGGCCGCCGCGAATCGACATAAATTAGCCCGAGCAGTTGAGAATCCCCAGCGACCGACCTGGAATCGGCATGCAGGTTAGCGTACAAGGGAATTGCAACGATCGCGCGGAGCGATTGCGCGACAATGCTTTGCGCCATTTGTAAGGCGGCTTCAGCTCGGTTAAGGTCCTCTGTGACGACGCTTGACCTCTGCTCGACTGCCTGGCGCAATGCGGTCTGGCTGGGAATAATGCTCGCCGGTGGCGCCGTCGTCCCACCTTTGCTACGAGCGAGCCGTGCGCGAAGCGCGCCAGCGGAACCTGCTTCGAACAAGACCCCGCGGTCGGCGCCGGTAATTGCGATCGCGTGGTCGAGCATCGTGCTCAGAATCGAGTCCAGCGGCAGATCGGAATGAAGAAGAGAAGTAGCTTGGAGCAGAACATTCAGTTTGTGAAGGCCGCCTGAGCTTTCCTCTACGCCAGGCATCTGACCGATTCGCGTCAATAATCCGGCGACCGTTGTTTCGTTCCCGTCGGACCGGACGGCGATTTCGTACGAGTTGTCGAGCCCGAAGGTGATGACATCGCCGCTCCGCAACCGGGCACGGTGCACCCGGCTTCCGTTGACGAAAATCCCGCGATGGTGACCGCGATCCTCCAGGTACCACCCGTCGGGATCGGCGATGATAGCGCAGCATCGCCGCGATATCCGCGGGTCGGACAGTGGGAGATGATTGCCGGAATCGGTTCCGCGCCCAATCAGGAAGGGCAGATCCGCAACCCGAACGAGCGCCTGCGAGCCGTCAGGAGACCTGACCTCAAGGCCGAGCTGGG
>JASHWB010000246.1 GCA_030044295.1 Candidatus Acidiferrales bacterium | reverse complement strand
TAATGCGGGCGAGGACTTTGATCAAGCGCGGATTTTTTCGCCGGATACTCATCTGCCGTCAAGCTGCCCGCGTAGATACGCAGGCGCACGCCACGGCGTACATGATTTCCATAGATATGATTCCAGCGCCGTAACTCCTCGACAGTCACGTCAAATCTATCCGCGATGCGCTCCAAAGTGTCGCCGCGCTGCACGCGATAATGAATCAAGCGAGCCGCGGGAGGCGCCGCCGGAACATTCAGGAGGAATCCGGCTGGCACGACGGCATGAGATTCCAGATGATTCGCTTGTTCGAGCGAGGCCATGGTTACGCGGTAACGGCGCGCGATTTCGGCCAACGTTTCACCGTCGGCAGCGGCGTGCAGACGCCAGCTGGTCCACTTGTCCTCGGGAACTTGCTGAATGTTGTCTTCGAACGTTTTTTTCGCACCTTCGGGAAGATTCAGGACGAAATCCGGCTCGTTGGGAGTGAGGCCGCGCAGCAATTCCGGATTCAACGAGCGCAGATCTTCCACGTCCACTCCGGATGCGTCGGCAACAAGATTCAAGCTGATCTGATGATCGAGCGTAACCGCTTCGGTGGCAACGGGCTTTTCGGGATCGACCTGCACGCCGTATAGCGAAGGATCCTTGGAAACCAGCGCCAAGGCAATGATGATCGGAACGTAATTCTGCGTTTCCACCGGCAGAGCGCGCATCTTCTGCAGCTGCCAATAGTCGGCGTATCCTGTGCGTTCGACCGCTCGCGCGACCGTCAACGGACCCGAATTGTACGCGGCCATCACCAGGTACCAATCGCCGAACATGCCGTAGAGATTGCGCAGATACTGCGCCGCGGCGTGCGTGGCTTTTTCGGGGTCGCTGCGCTCGTCGGTCCAATAGGTACGGTCCAAATCGTACTTCTCGCCGTCGAACGGCATGAACTGCCAGATGCCGCGCGCGCCGGCTCTTGAGACGGCGTCAGGCTGAAACGCGCTCTCCGCCTGCGCCAGATAGATGAGATCCTGCGGCAGGCCTTCCTGCTTGAGCACCTTGCGTATCATGTCGCTGTAGCGCCCGCCACGCTCCATGCCGTGCTCGACGATGGCGCGTCCTCGAGGCGTTGTAAAGAAACTGAGGTAGCGCAGAACTGAATCGTTGACGGTGAGCGGCAGATCGTGGCGCACGCTGATCAGTTCCGACTCCGCTTTCATGGCCAGCCTCGGATCGCCCGCGGGAAGCGACAAATCGTCAATCTCGTCGATCGGAGCTGGTTGCGCGGGAGCGGCCTGCGCTTGCGCCTGCTCCTCGTCGCCGCCTGAAACCGCCGCGTTGATTTCGTCAGGGCTGACTTCCTCGCCCAGCTCATCGAAAATTTTGGAAAGGCGCGGGTCGGCGTCCGCCTGAAAACCGCTTTTTACGATGAGCTTTACGGCGTGGTCGAAGTCAGCCTGCGCTTGGTCGTTATTCCCGGCATTTTCTTCCTGCAGGCCAGCGTCATAGGCCGCCTGGACCTGAGCCACGAGGATATCGATAGGTGGCCTAGGATCAGCGGAAACTGGATCCTGGTAAGACGGGTTGGCGGGCAGGGGAAGCGCGGCGTTGGCGTATGCGGGCGCTGGTAGTGGAGTTGCGGCCGGCGGCTGCACGCGAACCACTTTCGCTGATTCGTTGCACCCGGCGAAGGCCATCGCACTGGCTGCGAGAATCGCGCAAATTGCTGCCTTGTGTTTCATCCTGTTCTAGTCCGAACCGCTCGCCTACCTAAGCAAGCAAACGCGGCACCGAAAGAGCGCGCAGCGCCATGGAAGCGGCCCCTGCGGCTTCCATACTGCGGTAGCGGGAATATTACGAAGGACTTAGGCCAAGGTCAATGGATCGAATGGCTGGCACGTTGACCAAAAGGTACTAGAACCTGATGTGCGCCCGTTCGGCGGGCCTGTACCACCGTGGCGCAAATTGGAAGAATTCTACTTTGATCTTCGAGCGACTGGAATCCGCTGTTCACCCGACGAAAGGTCTTAATTGGTCATGCAAGCGCCTGGCGGAGATCGGCGATCAGATCCTCTGGATCCTCCAAGCCGACGGACACGCGTACTGTGCTGGGTTGCACGCCTGCACCGCGAAGTTCTTCAGGAGACATATTGACGTGCGAGGTATAGATCGGCAGCACGACCAGAGATTCCGTCCCACCAAGGCTTGCTGCGAGCAGAAAAAGCTGGACGCGGTCGCAGAAGCGTCTTGCGGCGGCCAAGCCAGCTTTGGGGCTGCCTTTGAACTCGAAAGCCATCATTGCGCCAAAACGGCCCATCTGGCGCTTGGCCAACGCATGGTCTGGATGTGACGGCAGTCCCGGATAATGCACACGCGCGACTTTTGGATGCCGCTCGAGAAAACTGGCCACCTTCATTGCCGTTTCGCACTGGCGCTCCACGCGCACTTCGAGCGTCTTCATACCGCGGATCAAGAGAAATGCCGCTTCCGGGTCCATCGTGCCGCCGAGTTCGACAATTGTGTGCTTTACGTGACGGATCAGCTCCGCGCCGCCAGCTGCCGCGCCCGCGATCACGTCCGAGTGCCCGGACAGGTACTTCGAGCCACTGTGGAGAACCAGGTCAAATCCGAGTTCGAGCGGCTTCTGCAGCACCGGGCTGGCGAAGGTGTTGTCCACCATGGACACGAGCCCCCACTCCTTTGCGAAGGCGGCGGCCTTTCGCAAATCCACCAGGCGTAGCGCCGGATTCGTGGGGGTCTCGACGTACAGCACTTTCGTGCGCGGGGTGACCAGCCGCTCGATTCCGGCAAGGTCCGCTTCCACAAAGCGCACCGTCACAGCGAACTTCGGAAGAAAGTCACGCAACAAGCGGTAGCTGCCGCCATAAATCTGGCGCGTGGCAATCACTTCGTCGCCTGCGCGCAGGACGGAAAGCAGCGCGCCGGAAATCGCTGCCGATCCCGAGGCCGCTACGACAGCGGCTTCCGCGCGTTCGAGCGCCGCGATCTTTTTTTCGGCTACGTCGAGAGTGGGATTGCCATTGCGCGTGTAGATGTAGGCCGAAGTTTTGCCTTCGGCCAGCAGCTTCATGGTTTCCGTGCTCTCGAAGGTGAAATTCGACGTCCGCGCGATAGGCACGCCCACCGGCACGCCGACTCCCGTGCGTTTCTCTCCAACATGGTTGGCCAGGGTTGCGTCGCCGAAGGGGCGCTTTGCTTTCGAAGGTTTTCTCATGGGTGCATCAGATGTACGCGGGCGGCTCGCGAATCGCAAGCGCCAAATTGGAGTATAGTGAAACATCGTTGCGGGAGGTCGCGTACTAACCCACGAATGCGGATCAATCCTATTGCCGCAATCATTAAAATTTCCTGGCTCGCGTTCCTGGTGTATTGGATCGTGGCCGCGTTCAGCGTCAATCGCATGCGCAGTCCCGAGCCCGCGCCTCGGCGGATTTTCTATCTTGCGCTCATCGTGATTTCGCTGATTTTGTTCAATGGCGATCCGCGCTATTTCGGGCCTCTGAACCGGCGCTTCGTCCATCGATCGTATTGGATTGCATTTGCGGGCGCGCTGGTCACCGCCGCCGGAATTGCCTTCGCCATCTGGGCGCGCAACCATATCGGACGCTTCTGGAGCGGGAGCGTCGCCATTCGTGAGGACCACCAGTTGATCCGCAGCGGCCCCTACGCGCGCATTCGTCATCCGATCTATACGGGCATTCTGGTGGCGCTCGCGGGCACCTCGCTGGCCGTAGGCAACTACCGCGCATTGCTTGCTTTCTTGCTGATTCTGGTGTCGCTGATTTACAAGGCGCATCTCGAAGAGGCTCTGCTTACGCGCGAGTTCGGCGCTGCGTTCGACGATCACCGCCGCCATACCGGCTTCTTCCTTCCGCGTTTTTCGTAAAGGAACGAAAGTCCACAGGAGCGAACAGGCGGCGGCTCCGGCCAATTCGCTCCGCCACTTCGGGATTCTGGCGACCACGCAGTCGATTGGCCACAATGTTCGCGCGACACGTAACTGCATACCGCGATTTTGAGGTCGGCGTTGAGGGCTTCAGGTAAAATAGTCGAGATGACGCTACGTGAACGATTTCGCTGGATGATGCGCATGTCGCTGCTGGCGTTCATCCTCGCCTCAGTGGGGTTTCTGAGCGCGCTGACGGCGATGCGTATTGCCATCCGCGGGCGCGAGGTGGTGATGCCCGACCTGGTCGGCGTTCCTGTGGACCAGGCGCGGCAACTGCTGCAGGGGCGCGGCGTCGGAGTCACGATCGAGGACCGCATCTACAGCCATTATGCAGTGGACGCCATCGCGCGGCAGAGCCCGGCGCCGAGCATGAACGTCAAGGTTGGCCAAACGGCGCACGTCGTCTTGAGTCTCGGACCGCAGACGGTGACCGTGCCGGAGTTGGAGCAAGCCAGCCTGCGTTCCGCGCAGGTGCAGTTGTTGCGCGACGGTCTACAAGTTGGTGAGGTTTCGAGCTTTTATCTGCCCGATACGGACGCAAACATCGTACTTCAACAGGACCCTGCGCCGGGTTCGGCAGGCGCCATAAATCCACACGTCAACGTGCTTGTCAGCCTGGGACCGCGACCTGCTGCCTACGTGATGCCTTCCCTCGTGGGACTGCCGTACAGCGAGGCCGCGGCAAAGCTGGCTGCCGCCGGACTGAAAGTTTCCAAGGTGATTCCTGCGTCGGCTCCTGGCGCGCTGCACCAAACGGTTGTGGACCAGTTGCCCGCGCGGGGACGGCGGGTGGATGCCAGCACTCCGATCGAAGTGCAAGTGGCTGAGTAGCGCCGACCAGTGGCAATAACCTTCCCCCGGCGAGCGGGTCCGCTATGCTAGAATCCGCAAGATCGATATGGCGTACGCACGAATCGAGATAGCCCCTTCCATTTTGGCCTCCGATTTCAGCCGCCTCGGTGAGGAGCTTCGCGCCGTAGAGCGCGGGGGCGCGGACGTGGTTCACGTGGACGTGATGGATGGGCAGTTCGTGCCCAACATAACGATCGGCATACCCGTTGTAGAGTCTTTACACAAAGCAACCCACTTGCCGCTGGATGTGCATCTCATGATCGACCGGCCCGAACGTTATATCGAGGAGTTTGTCCGCGCAGGCGCTGATCGCGTGCTGGTCCACCAGGAAGCAACAGCGCATCTAGATCGTGCCCTTTCGATGATCCGGGAATGCGGAGCGCAGGCGGGCGCGGTGGTCAATCCCGCGACTCCGGTGGTGATGCTCACGGATGTCCTCGACAAGGTCGATACGGTGCTAGTCATGTCTGTAAATCCGGGTTTCGGCGGCCAGAAATTCATACCCATCGCTTTTACCAAAATTCGGCAGCTTGCAGAGTGGCGGGCACGCTATAATGCGGGCTACCGAATCGCGGTGGACGGCGGGGTCGATCTCGAAAATATCGCTGAGTTGGCTCAGGCGGGCGCCAACACCTTCATTGCAGGAACTTCCATCTTTCACACGCCGGACGCCGCCACGGCCACGCGAGAGTTA
>JASHWB010000003.1 GCA_030044295.1 Candidatus Acidiferrales bacterium | reverse complement strand
CCCGGTCGATTCACATCGACCGGGCCTTTGCGTTTGTCTGATTGCTTGCTCTTATGAAATCAGGGTAGCACAGGCCAGAACCCGTAAGATTATCGCCGCGATTCCTCGCAGCAACTGAGAGTACCGAGCCGCCCCCGTGAGAGAGCACCCCAACACGCAAGCGTGTTGAGGGCCCCGCCGGAGGGCGCTTTGGAGCGCCGTATCTGCTACCGAAACAGATCGTGCGCCCTTTTCCTTTAGAAAGGAGGTGATCCAGCCGCAGGTTCTCCTACGGCTACCTTGTTACGACTTCACCCCAATCATGAGTCATACCTTGGGCGCTTGCCCCCTTGCGGTCGGCACAGCGACTTCTAGTACAACCCACTTTCGTGATGTGACGGGCGGTGTGTACAAGGCCCGGGAACGTATTCACGGCGCCGTTCTGATGCGCCATTACTAGCGATTCCGGCTTCATGCAGTCGAGTTGCAGACTGCAATCCGAACCACGGACACGTCACGCCCTGGCGTCCAGCTCGGGCACCAGCTCGTCTTGCGCGAGGAAATTCCGAAGGAAAGGATCCTGCGTATTCTCCAACTCCTGCCAGGTGCCGAAAAAGGCCACGCGGCCCTCGACCAGAAAAATCACGCGGTCGGCCAGTTTTCTCGCCAAATGCGTATCGTGCGTCACCACAATGGACGTCTTGTGCAGCGTCTGTTTCAGTTTGCAGATCAAATCGCTCACGTGCGATGCCATCAGCGGATCGACCATCGTCGTCGGCTCGTCGTAAAGAATGGCTTCCGGATCTTCCGCCAGTGCCCGCGCGATTGCCACCGCGCGCTTCGTTCCTGTGCTCAATTCCGCTGGAAAGCGATCCGCCAGATCAGCGACTTCGAGCATCGTCAGCAATTCCGTCACGCGCTGATCGATTTCGTCGCGATTCACGTGCCCGCCGCGGCTTTCCAGAGGAAACGCCACGTTCTGTGCCACCGTCAGCGAGTCAAAGAGCGCCCCGCCCTGAAAAACCATCGTTACGCGCCGCCGGATTTCGAAAAATTGTTCTTCCGTCCAGCCGGTCACATCCTGGCCTCCCAGGATAATGCGGCCCTCGTCCGGCTCCAGAAATCCCAGCAGCAGCTTCAGCGAAACCGACTTCCCCACGCCGCTCCGGCCCATGATCACGGCCGTTTCGCCCTGCTCGACGTAGAAATTCACGTCTTTCAAGACGGTATTCTCCTCGAACGATTTCCACACGTGTTGAAATTCGAAGTAGTGTCCGCTCATCCTCACGTCCTAAACGAACTTGTCATTCCGAGCGGAGTTGCGCGTGCATTTTCTTTCCGCTGCGGAAGCGGCACGCGGCGAAGAGAGTATCTGCTTTTTCCGTGCCAGCAATGGCCGCTCATCAGGCCCGTCCCGACCTGTCATTCTGAGTCCGCCCTGGCGGACGAAGAATCTCTCTTTGGTATCGCGCTCACGCTGCCTTGCTCGACCCAGGTTTGACGACTTCTCACGCACGAAAAAACTGTCATTCCGAGGGCCGCTCTTGCCCGAGAAACCTGCTCTCGTCTCTTTCGTCGTCGGTCCCGCCAGGTTTGCTGAACCACTGGCGCGCCTCTTCGTAATCCTCGGGCGTGTTCATATTCTTGAACAGCAGTCCTTCCGAATCAAACGCTTTCCATTCGAAAGGATCGATCAGCTCCACTAGCACTTCCTTCAGCCCGTCCGTCACCTTGTGAACGCCGCGCCCGAGCGCGCTGCGAATCGCTTCCTCGCATCGTTTGTGATACATCGCGCAGAGCGGCTCCGCGCCCCGCGTGTTGGCCGGCACCACGGCATCGGCCTGCGTAGCCAGCGCGCGCGCCACAAGAAAGTCCAGCCACGGCTTCGTCAAATACGGCAAGTCGCACGCCACGATCAGATTCCATGGCGCGCCGGAAGCTCGCAGCGCCGTCGCGATCGCGCCCAGCGGACCCGCGCCCGGCCAATCATCCGCAACGGTCGCCAAGCCATACGAATCTGCTCCGTCTAAATTTCCGATCACTGTGGGCGCCGCAGTCCCCGAAGCAGACTGCACCAGCCTCGCTGTGCGCAGCAGCATTGGCGCGCCGCCCAATTCCAGCGCGGCCTTGCTTCGCCCCATGCGCGTGCTTTCCCCGCCCGCCAGAATGAACGCGCCAATTTGCGGATTCACCGTCACCTCTAAAAGCTCCTGCCGTTGCGTAACGCGTGCGCCTAAATTTTGCTGATCGCGACAACGTGGTTCGCAATCCAACCGACCGGTTACCCTGTTGAGCGGCTCCGCGTGCGACTATTCTTCAACACTCCACCTTGGACGAATTTACGCGCCTCTCCGTGGCCCCTCAACAGCCATCTGCGCATAGGATAAGTGACTGCAAACGTTAGCCTTAGTGTGAATATAAAGACTCGCTGCAAATTGGCCGCTCTCCGCTCTAGCCTCTTGACAAGAGCCACGACGCTGCTAATATTAGCACTCGCTAGCGAGGAGTGCTAATCAGGGCCTCGCGGCTACACAACCACTGTATCGGAGGGAAGGCACAGATGGCAGTCAACGTAACGCCGCTGCACGACCGCGTTCTGGTCCGGCGGCTCGAAGAAAAGGAGACCGTGAAGGGCGGCATCATCATCCCTGACTCGGCCAAGGAAAAACCGCAGGAAGGCGAAGTCGTCGCCGTAGGCGCCGGCAAGCTTAACGACAAGGGCGACCGCATCCAGCTGGATGTGAAAGTTGGAGATCGCATCCTGTTCGGGAAGTATTCGGGAAATGATATCAAGATCGATGACGAGGAGTTTCTGATCCTGAAGGAAGACGAAATCCTCGCGAAGATCGGCGCGGCAGCGAAAGCGGCCGGCGGCCGGAAGTAACCTGCGATTCCCCGCCGGGGGCGAATCAGCCGCCGGCAAACAGCAAATTCGGCAAAAAATCCGCCGCGGTCCACAACAACGGGCGCGGCAAAGCATCGGCGGTAAATCTTAGGAGGAAATGGAAATGGCGAAGCAAATCGTGACTGGCGAGAATTCGCGTCAGTCGATTCTGCGCGGCGTCAACGTACTAGCGGACGCCGTGAAGATCACGCTCGGCCCCAAGGGCCGCAACGCGGTGATCGAGAAGAAATTCGGCGCGCCGATCATAACCAAGGACGGCGTGACCGTGGCGAAGGAAATCGAGCTGCAGGATTCGCTCGAAAACATGGGAGCGCAGATGGTCCGCGAGGTCGCGTCGAAGACTTCCGACGTGGCTGGCGACGGCACCACCACCGCGACAGTGCTGGCGCAAGCGATCTTCCGCGAAGGCGTGAAGACCGTGGCGGCCGGCGCGAGCCCGACCGCCCTCAAGCGCGGCATCGAGCGCGCGGTGGAAGTGGCGGTCGAGCAGGTGAAGGCGCTCCACAAAGACGTCAAGGGCGAGATGATCGCGCAGGTCGGCACGATCTCCGCGAATAACGACAAGCAGATCGGCAGCATCATCGCCGAAGCGATGAAGAAAGTCGGAAAAGACGGGGTCATCACCGTTGAAGAGTCGAAGACGATGGAGACCACGCTCGAAGTCGTGGAAGGTATGCAGTTCGACCGCGGCTACCTCTCTCCTTATTTCGTCACCGATCCTGAGCGGATGGAATGCATTGTCGATGACGTCCGCATCCTGATCCACGAAAAGAAGATCAGCTCGATGAAGGACTTGCTTCCCTTGCTGGAGCAGATCGCCAAGATGGGCAAGCCGCTGCTGATCATCGCAGAGGACGTGGAAGGCGAAGCGCTCGCGACCCTGGTGGTGAATAAGCTGCGCGGCACGCTGCAGTGCGCTGCCGTGAAAGCACCTGGCTTCGGCGATCGCCGCAAGGCCATGCTCGAAGACATCGCCACGCTGACGGGCGGCAAGGCCATCACCGAGGATCTCGGCATCAAGCTCGAGAACGTGAAAGTCGAGGACCTCGGACGGGCGAAGAAAGTCACCATCGACAAGGACAATACCACGATCGTGGAAGGCGGCGGAAAGGCCTCCGAGATCGAGGGCCGCGTAAAGCAGATTCGCGCGCAGATCGAAGAAACCACCTCCGACTACGACCGCGAAAAGCTGCAAGAGCGGCTAGCGAAGCTCGTGGGCGGCGTCGCCGTAATCAAGGTTGGCGCGGCCACCGAGACGGAGCTAAAGGAAAAGAAGGCTCGCGTTGAGGACGCCATGCATGCCACTCGCGCAGCCGTCGAGGAAGGCATCGTTCCCGGCGGCGGCGTAGCGCTGGTGCGGTGCGTGGCCGCTCTCGAAAAGCTGAAACTCGCGGGCGACGAAGCGATTGGCGTCAACATCGTGAAGCGCGCCCTCGAAGAGCCCATGCGGCAGATCGCATACAACGCTGGAGAAGAAGGCGCTGTGATCGTCGGCCGCGTGCGCGAGTCGAAGGAAGACAACTTCGGGTACAACGCCGACAGCGGCGAGTTCGTTGACTTGGTCAAGGCGGGCGTCATCGACCCGGCCAAGGTCACCCGCCTCGCGCTGCAGAACGCCGCGTCCATTGCCGGCCTGATGCTCACTACCGAAGCGCTGGTGGCGGACATCAAGGAAGACGAGAAGAAGGGCGCCGCGGGCGGCGGCATGCCGGCCGGCGGCGGTGGCATGGGCGGGATGTACTAAACGGCAGAAGCTAGACCCGCTAGAAAAGGGCGTTCCGACGAAAGCCGGGGCACCCTTTCTATTTGCGGGCGGCACGGATTCGGTTCGCTCACCACAGGTGGGCGGGATGTACTAAACACAAAAGCAGATCCCTCACCCTCGTTCCCGACAAAAGTCGTCGGGACCGGGTTCGGGATGACAAGCGTGGTTCAAAGGGCGTTCCGATGAAAGCCGGGACGCCCTTTTTGTTTGCGCAGGCGCACAGCCACGGAAACCAGCACCGCATTGTCCTCAGCAAGCTCCATCTGATCGCCGAAAAAAGGCGCTCAAAGACGAAGAAGCGGCGAAGGCATATCTGCAATAACGACACCGTCATGGACGATGACGAATGCGCGTTTAAGGGCGCGAATTTTGACAAAAGC
The DNA here is from genome assembly GCA_030044295.1 of Candidatus Acidiferrales bacterium. Taxonomy (GTDB): domain Bacteria; phylum Acidobacteriota; class Terriglobia; order Acidiferrales; family UBA7541; genus Palsa-295. Next base: position 248 of record JASHWB010000003.1, on the reverse strand, counting down.
GGGCACGTTTTGGCGCGAATTGCGCGTGAAAGTAGGCATTTCCATGAGGCAGCGTCCATCAAGGCAAGAGAAGAGGCAGAGGGCGTGGGGAGCGTACCTGGACCTGATCGATACGGCGGAATGGGTGCACCGGAGAATGGGTACGGCGCTGGCTATGTTTGGGGTGTCACCGGAAGAGTTCCGTCTGCTGGTGCTGCTCTATCGAGAAGGGCGCGAGGGAGCGCTTACGATGACGGAGACGTCGGCAA
>JASHWB010000245.1 GCA_030044295.1 Candidatus Acidiferrales bacterium | reverse complement strand
GCACAGGTCCGCGAGCTGTACTTTTCGCCCGCTAACATATGAAAATGCTGGCGCCAGCCGGACGGCGTTGGAACTTGTCCCTGGTACACAGGTGGCGTGATGAGTCGCAGCGGAAAAATCTACGCGGGCACTTCGGGATGGGCGTACGCGGCTTGGAAGCCCGATTTCTATCCGGCGAAGCTCGCCTCTGCAAAATTTCTGCAGTATTACGGAACGCGGCTGAACTCCGTCGAGGTGAACATGACCTTTCGGCGCCATCCCACGGAAAAACTGCTCGCGGGATGGATCGCAGCCGTTCCTGAAGGTTTTCAGTTTGCCATTAAGGCGCACCAGTCAATCACGCATTTCGCGCGTTTGCGCGGAGTCGCCGGCGCGACGGTGGACTTTTTCGTCTCGCTCGAGCCCCTGCGCGAGGCCAAGAAACTAGGGCCCGTGCTCTTTCAGCTTCCGCCGGACCTGAAATGTGATCTCCCTCGGCTGGAAGAATTTCTCGGAGGTTTGCCACACGGCGCACGAGCCGCCATGGAATTTCGCCATGAAACGTGGTTCGTGCCGGAGATGTACGAGCTTTTGAGAGGCAGGAACGTCGCGCTCTGCCTGGCCGAGTCGGAGAAATTCGAGACGCCCGATATCTCAACCGCGGATTTTTCCTACTTTCGCCTGCGCAAGGAGAAATATTCAGCGCAAGCCCGCAAGTCAATCGCACACCGCGCATCGGAGGCGCTCAAGCACGGCGACGCGTACGTGTATTACAAGCACGAAGACACGCCCGACGGCGCTCTCTACGCCGAGGAGCTAATCAAGCCGGCGTAAAATAGAGATCGCAGCATCTGCACACAGCACAAGGCGGGAACAAGGGCGAAGCCGCCAAAATCGTTGGTGCGGATGAGTGGATTCGAACCACCACGGTATTGCTACCACAAGCTCCTGAGGCTTGCGCGTCTGCCAATTCCGCCACATCCGCATACAGATACAGCGTCGCGAACTGCACCAACCGCTTCCGCTTATCTTACCATGCGGGGCCTTAGACGCGTTTCAGTTAGAGGGTGCCACGAGGCCGTGAGCAACCGCCCCGCGGGGCGCTAAACACCGGCGGAATGCAGGCCTTTCAAATCGGGTGGGCTTTCCAGGTCGGCCTTCGCTGCGTACAGGTTGGCCAGGCGCTCTTCGAGTTCGCGTGCTTCCGGCACGAACGCGCGAAGTGCGTCTCGTAATCTCGTATAGACGGCGCGATAAGCCGGTCTCACTTCCTCTGGTAAGGTCGACTGACCGCCCCAACAGGCCCGCTCGCCGAGGTCAACGGCGATCCGGTGTGCCTGAAGCGGCGCAATCTCGCGCTGCAATCCGCTTTTGACCTGCTCCTGCAGAGCGCCGAGTTGCGCAACTGCGGCGTCCTTTTCTGCTTCAGCCATCGTTGTATTGCCGATAATCTCAAGGATCGCCTGTTCCAGGGGCTTATCAATCGCATACCCAACGCTGATGCTGGCCTTTGAGGCGGAAAGCATCGGCTCGACCTTCGCCGTATATTCAGCGATCTTCCGATGAATGATGGCGATCTGCCCGCCCGCGGCCTGTGCAGCCTCGATCTCGGTTTTTCCCTGTTCCAGCGCGCTGCGATACGCACCCAGATCCCCGGCCGCCATGTTCCAGATCGTCTCATCCACCAGAGCTTTCGCGGTATTTCCGTATGCCTGGTCGCGAGCGGGCGTTTTTGAAATCGGGATCGCCGCATCCCTCCTGATCCTCGCGGCCGCGCGTAGTCGCCTTGCGGAGGCGCCTTCCACGGTGGGCGTGGCCACCCGCGCCGCATCCGCCTGGGCCCTTTGCGCTACTTCGTCCGGCTGTGGCGGCATGGGCACGTCAGCAGTCGCAGCCGTTGGGCCCAGTTCGTCAGACGCCGTGACACCCGCTGGCGCTTCCGCTATCTCGGGCGGATTCTGGTCAATGTACGCGGCTGCGCTCGACTCTGGCGCGGCCCCGGCCACCGCCGCGGCAAGCAGCGCAAGCTGCGCCGCGTCCGCCTCAATGCCGCGAATCAGTTGATTATTGTTTTCGTTCTGTACGTCAATGGGTCGCACGCCGGCGATACTACTGTCTCGTGGTGCGACCGCCGAAACGTGGTTCTCGCACAGAAACACGGGATCGCCTTCGTTATAGATGGCCAGAACCGAGGTCTGATAGTCGCATTCGAGCTGGTAATGCTCGGAAAGCCGCCGGGCGTCCTGCCCCCGCACCATCCGCCACTGCGCGCGATTCGCGCATGTACGCTTCGAACCACGGAAAACTCCGCCGGCGGATGAGGAAAGCGACCGACTCGCGCGGCTGTTGGAGCTTTCCGCGCTTGCGCTATCTGCACGGAGCATGCGGCTTGTGATACCCACGGACTCCTCTGAACCCTGGAACGGAAAGCGTCATACTGCCCGTTCGTGTGAGAGGGCGACTAGTTACGCAGTTAACCTAGCACTGTGGTGGGGCGAAAAGGCTACTGTCCAGAAGGACAGGTGCGAAAGGTGCAAGAGTATCCGCAATCGGCCATTCGTTCCTGCGGGATACGGCTGGCCACAGGCAAAACACGCCTCCCTACGTACGAACGATGCCGCCGCCAAGCTGCCTCTTGCCATACTCAAACCGGCAACTCGGGTAAACGTACTATTGACCCGCCCCCGCCTTCGCGACTAGCTTCTTTCTGGGGTTAGGTGGGGAACGCATGCTAGGAGGGTCTTCCCATGGCATCCGCCCGCGCAATGCTGGAGCGGCGGCGCTCAAGCCGAGTGCCGATGCGCATTCCCGTCAAAGTTCACCGCAGCGATAGCAACCGTGAAGTGCAGGACGCGCCGGCCGAGGCCGTGTCTATCAGCCGGTACGGCGCCCTGCTGCGAGCGCCATTCCTGCCCGAGCTGGGTTCGCGAATTGAGGTACGCCACGGCGTTTCCGACGAACTCCGGGAGTTCAGGGTCATCTCCATCCGTAGCCCCCGCGAGAAGGGCATCTTCGAATTGGGCGTCGAAATGTACCATCCAGCCAAGAATTTTTGGGGCGTGCGGTTTCCGGACGAGCGTTACTCGGCCTGACCATCGCGGCGGGACCCTTGGCGTTCACCGGTGATATACTCCGCATCGTAGGAGCAGGGCCCCGCAGGAACCCACCCTCGTTCTCATCGCGAACACGGCCTGCGGGCAGGAGAACGCAGCCATGAGCACACTACATATGCTGTTTTTATCATGGGGTGTGGTGACGGCGCTGTTGATCTGCCTGCTGATTTACCGCAGCACGCTCTCCACGCGCGAGGGCGACCAAATCTTCCTCAATGCCAGCGAGAGCACCATTGCCGATGAACAGCGCGCTATCGTGGCTAAGCTCCAAAAGCTGAGCGCTCCAATCACGGCGCTTACGGTTGTCTCTGGGGTGCTGTTGTTGGTCACCGCCGCCTTTTGGCTCTATCAAGGATACAAGAGCTTTTAGTCGGCCGCTGGGCGTTCAAGAATGTGCGGTGCGTCCTGCGGCGTGTGCCTGCGATCCGCCCAACCTCGCATTAAGCTCTAGGGTTGCGCGCGCCCGGCGGAGGCTGTCGGTCGGACAGCGGGTGTCTGGTTCCTCGACTCAGTGGGGCACCCTTGATCAACCTCCGAAGTATGGTTGTGGACGATCAACCAGTTGGCGCCAACCTTGTTGAAGACCAACGTAGTCTGGCCTCGCGCCTGGAACGGCTCCCCGTTGGACATGGCGTCGAATTCCCACTGATACGAAGCCCACGCGACGTCGCCATGCGTAAAAACATAGGTGTTCCTGCGGATCAGTTGAATGTCCTGGTACGCCGACCATTCGCGCTTGAAAAGCGGCACGTAGTTCATCCAACCCACGACCGGCGGCGCCCATTCGCCACTCACGAACGTAGCATCATCCGCGTAATATTTGTGCATCATGGCCACGTCGCCTAGTTGAAACGCGCCCAGCATTTCGCCGATATCCAGGTTGATCTGATCGGCTGGAGGCGCCGGTGGAATTGGCACCGGATTTTGTTGGCTCGAATCGTCGGACGATTTGTTCTTTTTGTTTTTCTGCTTGGCGTATGCCGGAGCAACCAGCGTGAGAATTAGCGACGCGGCCAGCAGGCCGGCGCCGCAACGAGAGCAAGCCCGTTCGATGGCACTGCTGCGCATTCGCTTTTCCCTCCTGATTCAGCCCGCCGGCAGGCAGCATAGCACGCAGGGTAGACTGAGGGAGCGCAGCAATACGCGGCGCGTGTGCGCAACGGTCAATGGTCCGCGCGGACAGATTTGCCGCGCCTCTGGCTAGCGCGTCTGCCCAGGCCGAACCGTCTGGCTAAGCAGGTTGACGAACAACCGATACGCGCCCGGAACTCCCGCCGGCAACTCGCGGAAGAAATCGAGTCCCGTGTAGATGTAGAGGCCCTTTCCGTCGCGCGCGTAGACCAGCCCGCCACTCGTTTCGGGCTCGCCTTGGTCTGTGAGACCGATTGGCGCCTTGTACCGCGGGTCCCAGTTGCTAAGGAAATAAAGGCCGCGTTCCTGCACCCAGCCGTTGAAGTCGGCAAGCGTGATCTTGTTCGGCGCATTCAGCAACGGGCTATCCGGAATCAGAAGATGTACCGGAGAATCCGGATCGGTCACTCGCACGGCCTGCTGCGCCATCGTCGCCTTGAACGGCGCGGGCTGATAGCGGTTCCACGCAAAATCCCGCTCGTATTCGACAACCAGCGTTCCGCCGTTCTTCACGTAATCGAGCAGCCGCCCGTTGGCCGCCATTACGTCCGGCCGCAGTTCATACGCGCGAATTCCCACGACGATTGCGTCGTACTGATTCAAATCGCCAAACGCCAGTTGAACGTCGCTCAACATGTCTACTTGAATGCCGACGTTCCGCAGCGAGTCAGGCACCAAATCGTTGTCGCCGGCGATATAGCCCACGCGTAATCCGCGCGGAACGTTCAGATCGAGTACGTGCACGGTGGCGTTATCTGGATTGCTCCAATCGCGCGTCGGCAGACTCGGCAACGGCTCCAGGGAAGTGCGAAACGTTTCATCACCCAGGCGAGCATACGGATGCAAGGGGTACGCGGCCGTCGTCACTTTTGCCGATGGTCGCACCACGTATTTGATCAGCTGATTACCCGGTTTGGTGAAGTCCAGTGGCGCAATTGGCTCGACGTTCCAGCCCTGCGGCGCGTCCATTCCGATCGCCACTTTTGCCGGCGTTGTCCCGTGATAACGCACGCGCGCCAGCAGTTCGAAAGGCTGCGACGCTCGCTTGGCCGGCCGCATCACCTCGGTCGGATCGACCGTCAGCGTAACGGCGGGGATAAGCTCCAGCGGATACGTGTCTACAGACACCGTGTTCGCGACCGAATTTTCCACCGGCTGCACGATGCCAAAATTGTATCCGTCGATGCTGGAATGCACGTCCACGCGGACCAACGGAGGCGGAAACGGCAAGACCGCATCCACGGGCGCTGTCGGTGGCGTTGCTCCTGCGGGAATCGACACGTGGAAGAGATAGCTCTTGCCGTCCGTGTTTCCTCCTTCGAGCGTGGCCGTCCAACCCGTCGGCAGCAGCAGGCTTGACTGATCCACGCTCCACTGGAAGGGCACTGCGGGCTTATCGAGGAAGCTTACGGTGACGCTGAAGCTTTCGTCGGCCACCAGTTCGTGCCGGTCAGCCTGGATGTCCATCGGCAGAGCCAGATCGTCAATAAGGGCGTCATTGATGCGGTCTTGAATGCCGGCCAGTTCGCTCAACAGATCGGCGCCCGGATCTCCGGCTTCGCCGGCGCTTGAGACCTTGTCCCGCACCGCCGCGACGTCCTTTGCCGCGGACGCCAGCTCGTCCGCCGCGTCCGCGCGCTTCAGATTCAGAGCCGATTTCGTCGCTTCACCGAGCGAACGGTCTGCCGATGCAAGCCCCGGCGCGAGCACATCGCGAAATTGGGGGAAACGATCCGCCAGCGAGGTAATCGGCTGCGCCAGAAGCTTCGCGTCAAAGCCGCCGCCAGCTTCCTGGCCGTGTTCCGTAATCAGGTATACCGGCCGCCGGAAAAACGGATTGCCGAACAGCGAAGGCGTGCCTTGGGAGAGGTGCTGCTCGTGCCCTTCCATTCCCATCTCGATGTAGCTCTTACCCCACAGCGGCGAAACCTCCGCCACGGGCAACTGTACCGCGCCTTCAGGCGTGTTTTGTGACGGCCCAAAGAAAAACCCCGCAGGCCGAAGCTCCAACTCCACTTTCCACGGCTTCAATCCCTCGGCAATTTGGTCGGGGAATTTCGAAGGATCGGCGGCGTCGGTTATCGCTTCGGGAGTCAAAATCCCGCTGGCCTGATGCTGCCCATGCCCGAAATGTACGCCGCCCCATCCGTTGATCACCACATTCGGTCGGTACGTGCGAATCACTCGCACCATGTCTTCCAGAGGAATCACCGGCCCCCATATCTTCATGGTGCGCTCGGGGCTTTTCGAGAATCCCGTGTCCACCGCGCGCGTGAAATATTGATGCACGCCGTAATGCGAATCCGCCGCCAGCAGCTCCGTGGTCCGGATCACGCCGAGTGCGCCATCCTGTTCCGGGCCGATCGCGTTTTGTCCGCCCTGACCGCGCGTGATGG
>JASHWB010000018.1 GCA_030044295.1 Candidatus Acidiferrales bacterium | reverse complement strand
ACGCGCTCATCCGGCACGCGCGCGATTCCCACATGCGCCTGGTTCGGCGCGCTGCGCGCGTCCACTCGCGCGCGCGTGAGTATCCGAAATAAGCTGGTCTTCCCCACCTGCGGTAGCCCGATGATTCCTGTTTGCATAAGTTTTCGATACTAGCACAGCCGGCCCAGCCAATCTTCGCGGGCACGGGCGCAGGCGAGAGTTGCCGGCGCCCGCGCGAGACGCTATCCTTTCCCGTCGTTATGTCCGAAACTTCGCCATATCCTTTCGACCACAAAGCCGCCATCGCGCATCTTTGCGGCATTGATCCACAGCTTGGACGCCTGATCGAAAAGCTGCCGGAATTCGCGCTGAATTTGCGCGAAGGCGAGACGCCCTACGAATCGCTGCTGCGCGCCATCGTGTATCAAAGCATCGCGGGAAAAGCAGCGAAAGTAATCTTCGACCGGATCCGCGCACTTGGTTCGGACGGCCGCTGCCCTACGCCCGAAGAACTCCTGCGCGTTTCCACCCGCAAACTTCGCGCCGCCGGACTTTCCAAAGCAAAAATCTCGTCCGTACGGGACCTCGCGACGAAAACCATCGAAGGCATCGTGCCCACGCTTGAAGCTGCCATGGAAATGTCCGATCGGGAATTGGTAGAGAGGCTCGATTCTGTGCGCGGCATCGGCGCCTGGACGGTTGAAATGTTCTTAATCTTCCGGCTTGGCCGTCCCGACGTCCTGCCCATCCACGATTACGGCGTGCAGAAGGGCTTCGCTATCACGTATGGCAAGCGCGCGATTCCAAAACCGAAAGAGATAGCGAAGTTCGGCGAGCGCTGGCGCCCTTATCGCACCGTCGCGAGCTGGTACATGTGGCGCGCCGTGGATCACGCCGGAAAGTCCGCCCGCAAAATCACGAAGAAGCGCCTGAAAGTTGTGATCAAAAGGCGCGCGCGGAAGAAGTCAGTCTGAGCGCGTCTTTTCCGGGGCCCTTTCGACCGGCACTTCAATCAGCACAGGTTTCACGGCCATAGCTTCGCGAACTGTCAGGTAGAGCGCGAAAAGCCCAATCAGCAAAATCGCCACTTCGAAATCGACCGAAATTCCGTGCAAGCGATCGAATCGCACGCGAAGAGGATTCGCCGCGGCCGTCGCCGCCACGGAGCCCATTCCCGCCCTCAGCGCGTTCATACGCGGAATTACGATTCGCTGCGATGCGAGCGTCAGCAGCAGCATCAGTACCACGCCAATCGCTGCCGGCCTTGCAAACGCTGCGAGCGACCTGCGCAGCAAAATCGCCGCTATCAAATAAATCACCGCGGCAACAATCCCGAAATCGTGCAGCCCGCCAATCGTGTAGCCGACGATTTCTCCCGCTAAATCCTGGTTAGGCAGCACCGCGAACGCACCGACCGTCACCACCGCCGCGAAATAGACGATCGCGCCGGTCCATCCGGCCAGAGCTAGCACCTGCAAAAATCGCAAGAAACCTTTCATGCTGCGTTCTATTGTATGAGATTACGAGTTCGATTGCCGGAAAGCCGGGAACCCTCATTCGCCTGCTATGGTGTGAGGTGCGAGACACGTGGATTAGTTCGAGGCCACGTACGTAATCCCCGTCAGCCCGCCCATATCGCTGAGCAAAGTCTCCTCGCCCATTCCGTCCAGATTCGCGCTGTAAACATTTCCGCCCAGGTCGGTGAAATACATACGGCCGTGACTCAAATCTAGCGAAATGCCGATCCCGCCGCGCAGCCCGCTCACCAGGACCTGCTGATCGTTGCGATGCGCTGGATCATATCCTGCCGGAGGGTCCATTGATGCGCGGCTCACCGTGTCCGCGCCGGTCCCGGTGCCGCCGTCGGAAGTCCAATAGATCGTCCGCGTGTTCAGATCGAGCGCCAGATCAACCGGCTCCGGCATCTGATCGAACAGCACTTGAATGTCCGTCCGGTGCGCCGGATCTTCGCCTTTGGGAATGTTCATGCTCGCGCGCCGGATGCTGCCGTCGTTCGAACGGTCTCCGCGCTGCGTCCAATACATTTCGTTGCGTGTCAAATCCAGCGCAATTCCCACGCAGTAGTCTTTTGGATCTCCGCGCTGGCCTTCAACTCTCTGCGCAGTCTCGATCAGCGTCTCGACGTCCGACCCATCGAGGTTAGAACGCATCACGCGCATGCCCTCGCGGTCGGACCAGTAGAGCTTCCCGTCCCGCAAATCAATAGTCATTTGCTTTGGCCGGAAAGTCCCGCCGCTCGACACCACGGTCGTTACGTTGCTTCCGTCCAAATTCGCGCTCTGCAGCGAACCAGGACCAAATCGCGCTGCCCATCCGCGGGGACCCTCATTGCGCCAATCTTCCGTGTTGGGATTGAATGTCGTCATGTTCGTCCAATACACACGCCCAGTCGCTTTATCGACGGCGATTCCGTCCGGGCTGCCTCCCGCTTGGACCAACATTCTGACGTCCGATCCATCCGGCTTCGCGGACATCACCTGCCGCCCGCGCGTATCCAGGAAGTAGAGCCGGCCTGCAGAGCCATCTGGCGCACCGGCACGCTTCGCCTTTGCGCGGGCCAGCGCGCTGCTCACGGGAACCATCGCCAGTACGATCGCGCTCGCTCCTATTCCTGCAATCGCCAATCCCGCTCGCCAGCTACTCCGACTCATCCGCGCCCCCGCTTAAACTTCATATCAGCCGGCGCATCACCGGCTATGGG
>JASHWB010000244.1 GCA_030044295.1 Candidatus Acidiferrales bacterium | reverse complement strand
CGAAAAACAACACTGCGAAGATGGCGCTCGCCAAAATCGCGACCCAAAAATGAAACCCGTATCCTGCCGGCCGCGCGATAGCCCAAAGCAACAACGCGCCGAGCGTAAAGAGCAGCCAATTCCGCACCGCCCGCCGTCGCGCCAGCCGAGGATTGCTGTAAGTCCACGCGACCACTTGCGGGACCAAAATGATCGTCGTGAAGGCGAAGTCCACGATGAACAGCATGTCCCACGCGACACGCTCTTTGGAAATCGGCCACCACATGCGTGTGCCGAACGAAGTCATTCCGTCCAGGATGATGTGGCTGGCGATGCCCACCATGTAAATCAGCGTCAGCTTCCAGAATCGTGGCGCTTCCCAATCGTGTAGCGAAGGATATCTGCGCTTCAGCCACTTCAGCACTGGAGGAGTCAGCGCTGCGAACAGCATGGCGAAAAACGGCATCGCTACAAACGAATGCGTTAGCGCGCGGTGATACTTAATGATCGAGAGCGGGTCGCGCGTGACGATGTTCGCGACCACGTCGATATCCGGGAAAACCGCGCCCAGAGTGGCGGCGAAGATCGCCACTTTCGCTTCGCGCTTGGAGAAAAATCCCTTGCCTATCAGCGCGCCCGCTATTCCGTGGGTTATCGTATCCATGTTGGTTTCAGTAACACCGTGAGGCGGCCAAGAGTGTACACGATGGAGCAGAAGTCAGATGACATCGATGAGGGACGAGCGTTTCGCGCTCACTTCGCCAATCAGCCGGGCAGCTACGCCGTGGCGTTCAAGCGCGGCGATTGCCGTATCGCCGAAATCAGGCGCAACCGCAGCCAGCAGCCCGCCTGACGTCTGCGGATCATAGAGCAAGGCCTCGAATTCCGCTGCAATCGACGGCGATATGCTCACGCAGCCTGCCAGAAATTCGCGGTTATTTGCCATGCCAGCGGAGAAAAACTTGCCGCGCGAAGCCTCTACTGCGCCAACGATGTACGCTAGGCTCGTATGGTCGATGCGCAACGACACACCACTGCCGATGGCCATTTCTCGCGCGTGTCCTAACAGTCCAAAACCGGTCACGTCCGTGACCGCATGGACCGGCTTCGCGCCTTTCGCGGCATCGTCGATTTCGTGCAACGCCTCGGCCGCGTCCCGGTTGAGCCGCGTCATCGATTCCGTCGCCGCGGCTACCCAACCCGGCTCCGCCTTGCCCTGCTTCAGCGCCGTGCCGATCACGCCGGTGCCGAGCGGCTTCGTTAATATCAGCTTGTCGCCGGGACGCGCTCCCACGTTGCGCCAAATCTTTCCCGGGTCGATCAGGCCCGTCACGGCGTAGCCAAACTTCAAGTCGTCGTCGCGAATCGAGTGCCCGCCGACCACCGAGCAATTCGCCTCCGTCATCTTTTCCAGGCCACCGCGCAGAATCTGCTCCAGCAGTTCGGCGGGCTGCGACGCAGGAAACGCCACAATCGAGAGCGCAGTCAGAGGCCGCCCGCCCATCGCATATACGTCGCTCAGCGAATTCGCGGCCGCAATTTGCCCGAAAAGAGCGGGATCGTCCACGATCGGCGTGAAGAAGTCGACGGTCTGCACGATTGCGATCTGATCGCTCAGTCGATACACGGCCGCGTCGTCCGCCGTGTCGAACCCGACCAGCAGATTGGGATCATGCCTTTGCGGCAGCCGTTTTAAGACGCGCTCCAGCACGCTGGGGCTGAGCTTCGACGCTCAACCCGCGGCCTTGGCTGCAGCGGTCAGGCGCACCGTTTCCGTCTCGGCCAAGTGGATCAACCTCCTAGACTGAATCTATCATTATAGCGCCGCGCCGCCCGCAGTTGACGCCATCTGACCCGCGGCGCCCAGCATCTCCGGCATTGGTTTCAGTTGAACCAAATTATCGCGCTCGACCGTAGAATATAGGCGCACGCGCGCATACGTATGCCAATCATTGGAAACCGAGTTCCGCCCGGCCCCAAGGGGCTGCCCATCGTCGGCTCCGCGTTCGATCTGCGCGACGACCCGCTGAATTCCATGCGTCGCATGGCTCGCGAGTATGGCGACGTCGTCCGCTTCCACGTAATGAATCGCGAGCGCATCCTGCTGAACGATCCCGAACTGATCCACCAGGTTTTGGTGATGCAGCAATCGAAATTTCACAAAAGCGAACTGACGCGTCGTATCACCGTGCGGATGCTCGGCCAAGGCCTGCTGATCAGCGAAGGCGATTTCTGGCGCCGGCAGCGGCGCCTGGTCCAGCCGGCGTTCCATCGCATGCGCGTCAACGATTACGCCGCCCCCATGCTCGAACTCGCCGAGGCGCACATGGGCGACTGGCGCGATGGCGACCGCCGCAACATGTCCGAAGAGATGATGGCGCTCACGCTCGGCATCGCGGTCCGCACCCTTTTCGGATCGGAGTTGCCCGTCGGGGCCGCCGACGTCGGCCGCGCCATGACCTTCCTCATGCGCTACTCGCTGCGCCGCCAGCGTGCGCCCGTCCGCATCCCCGAAACCTGGCCCACGCCGAAAAACCGGCGCGCCAACCGTGAATTGGCCTTCGTCGATTCGCTCGTCTACCGCATCATTTCGGAGCGGCAGGCCTCCGGCAACGGCAATCACAACGATCTGCTCGCGCTGCTCATGAGTGCGATGGACGAAGATGGCTCGCAAATGACCCGCCAGCAGCTCCACGACGAAGCCATGACGCTCTTCATCGCCGGCCACGAAACCACCGCCCAGATGCTTTCGTGGACGTGGTACGCGCTTGGCGAGAATCCCGCCGCCGAAGCGTCCCTGTATGCAGAACTGTGTTCCGTGCTGGGTGGACGCGCTCTGACCCTAGCCGATCTCGCCCAGTTGCCCTATTTGCGCGCGGTGATGAACGAAGTTCTGCGCCTTTTTCCTCCCGCGTACATCATGGCGCGCGAAAACGTAGAGCCTGTCGAGTTGGGCGGCTACGAATTTGCGCCGGGGACCACGATTCTGTTCTCGCAATGGGTCACGCACCGTGATCCGCGGTCCTTCGCTGATCCCGATGCGTTTCGCCCCGAGCGCTGGCTCGACGGCCTCGAAGACCGCCTGCCCCGCTGCGCCTATTTCCCATTTGGCGCCGGCCCGCGCCGCTGCCTGGGAGAAGGCTTCGCGCTGCTCGAAGCCGCCACGGTGATCGCCACCATCGCCCGCCGCTTCTCGTTCCGCCTGCTGCCCGGCCATTCCGTGATTCCCGAGCCGCTGGTCACGCTGCGCCAGCGCAGCGGGATCCACGTGCAGCTCCACGCGCGATGAGCAAGAATATTCCGTCAGCAAGTGTATGGGATTGTCATCCTGAGCGAAGCGAAGGATCCCTCTTTAACTGCTAATCTCTCGCGGCGCGCGCGACGGAGGGAGGAACCTGCTCTTGCACCTCGTCACTTCGAGCCACGCCGACCGGCCAATGCACGAATTCTCCACGCCCTCCGTGCATCCACGGATCGTACGTTAGCGCAAAATGAATCCGCTCCGGCAGTGACGGATGGTCGTACGTCAAAATGATCTGAATTTCACTCGGCCGCGGATCGGCCAGATCGACGATGCCAATCGTTTCAAACGACTGCGCGGCTATTTCGCCTGAATCGGGTGTCAACCCGTGTGTCACCTCTAGCCCGAATTGGTCGGCCTGATGCTCGAAATGGCGGCTCACTGCGTTCGCAATCGGTTCGCCGATAAACGACAAGATTCCGAGCAGGAGTAACAACGCAGGCAGCGAAGCCCAGTCGTCCACGCCGCGAATGTGCCAGCCTTCGCCCCAGCGCCGCAGCATCCATCCGGCGCATGCATACACAAGAAAAAAGCCCACGAACGAACCTCCCGCCAGAATCGCCGCGCCTTTCGGGACGTGATGTAGCACGTAATGTCCCATCTCGTGCCCAGCCACGAACACAATCTGCGGCGTGGTCATCTTCGCGATCGTCGTGTCCCACACCACAATACGCTTCGAGCTCCCGAGGCCCGTTACGTACGCATTCAGCTCCGCCGATTTGTCCGACGCCTCCATCCAGTACATCCGGCTCGGCGGAATGTTCACGCCGGCGTGCCGCGCCATTTTTTCAAGCTGCGCCGTCAGCGCCGCATCCTTCTGCTGCAGCGGCTCGAATTTATGAAACAGCGGATCGACCACAAGGGGCTGCAGAAAAATCAGAAACGCTGCAATCGGCAGCGTTACCAGCCAAAAGCACACCCACCACCGCCGCAGGCTCTTTCGGATAATCGCGTAGAGAATCGCCACCAGAATCGTGCCAAGAATCAGCGTCAAAATTTCCTGCTTGCCCCAATCCGCGCTCCACGACGCCCAGCCCTGGACCGAAAGCCCGTACCGGCGCAATTCCGCCTGCTCGAAAATTCCGACAGGCAGTTCGAAGACGTCAATCGTCAGCAGCAGCAAGGGCGCGAAGATCACCGCCTGTGCGGCGCGATACCGAAAAACGCTTTCGGCCCAGTCGCGATATTTCGGAGCAATCTTCCAGTGAAGAATGAGCCAGAAAACCAGCAGCGCGTACAAGCCTGAGATCAAGTCGAAGGCGAAGAAGATCCGGCTCAAGTCGCGCGCCTTACGATAGAGCGGCGGCGGCAGCGTGTATGAGGTAACCACCCTATTCGCCGGCGTCACGGGCCCGCTGTTGCCGGCGGTGGCATTCTGGCCCGGGTGCGCCGATTGCTGTGGCGCTTCGGCATTCGCTGATTGCTGCCCTCGCGCTGCTGCCGCGAAAAGCAGCAACGCCAATCCGGCGCAAATCGCCGCCATCAAGAATGGCCGTTTACTCGTTCTGTTCATGTCCCGCTTCGCAAGCGCGGTGGCGCGCGTCGCGTTCTACCCAGTTCGCCCGCGCCTCTGGCATAATGCGCTTCATTATGACAGCCACAACAGCAAAACCTCATCCCGGCACAAACCGAAAATTTGTTTTAGCGGCGCGCCCCGTCGGCATGCCGAAGGAATCGGACTTCGAGCTCGTCTCCGAGCCGCTTCCGCCGCTCAAGGACGGGCAAATTCTCCTGCGCACCCAATACCTCTCCGTTGATCCCTACATGCGCGGGCGCATGACCGGCGTGCGCAGCTATGCTGATCCCGTCAACATCGGCCAGCTGATGGTTGGCGGCACGGTTGGCGAAGTCATCGAATCACGCAACTCGGCTTTTGTCGCCGGGCAAATCGTCGTCGGTTTCTGGGGATGGCAGGAATTTGCCGTTTCCGACGGCAGCGGCTTGCGCCCGCTCGATCCCAATCTCGCGCCGCCTTCCACGGCGCTCGGCGTTCTCGGCATGCCCGGAATGACGGCCTACTTCGGCTTCCTCGAAATCTGCCAGCCAAAAGCGGGAGAAATCGTTGTCGTTTCCGGCGCAGCCGGCGCGGTCGGCTCGCTCGTCGGACAGGTCGCTAAAATCAAGGGCTGCAAAGTCGTCGGCATCGCCGGCAGCGATGAAAAAGTCGCCTGGCTCAAGGATGAACTCGGCTTCGACGCCGCGTTCAACTACAAAACAACCTCCGACTTCGTAGTTCGGCTTCAGCAACTCTGCCCCAACGGCGTGGACTGCTACTTCGACAACGTCGGCGGCGCCGTCAGCGACGCGATGCTTTCCGTCATCAATACCAAAGCTCGCATCGCCATCTGCGGTCAGGTTTCACAATATAACCTCGCCAAACCCGAGCCCGGTCCGCGCGTGTTCCGTTATCTCCTCACCAAGAGCGCCCGCGCCGAAGGATTCCTCGTTTACAACTTCGCTGAACGCTTCCCCGAAGGCGTCGCGCAAATGGCCAAGTGGATGAAGGAAGGGAAAATCAAATACCGGGAAACGATCGTCGAGGGCTTCGAAAATGCGCCCCGCGCGCTGATCGGTGTCCTCAGCGGCGATAACACCGGGAAGATGATTGTTCAAATGTGCTGACGCAGCTCTTTTCCTGCATCCCGTGCCTGTAAAACAAAAGCGGCGGCCCTCGCGAGCCGCCGCCTCCTCAGTCCCCACGCCCCGAGCGCAAACGTCGCGCCGGGAGCTTAGACCCTGCGTTAAATGTTTACGTCCACTTGTCGATCGACGTCGTCACCGTGTACCGGAAATCTCCGCCGAGCCAGTACGTGTTCGTCTGGCCGCCCATCACGAACATTTCGATCGTGCTGGGAAGCGGACCATTGGCCGGCATTTCGGGGAACCGCCGCGGCTCGAAGCGCGACACTGGAATGTCCGCGTCCGGTCCCATCTTCAAATAGGACGCGAACGGTTCCACTCCCTGCTTCGCTTGATCCATCTCCTTGTCGCGCCGCTGCCAGTAGAGCCACGCCGGCGTCTTCGAATTCTTCACCATGTAGTCGCGGAAGGCATCTTGTGAATCGAAACCGTGCCTCTTGACGTCCGCCGCGACCGTGGGATCAAGCACCAGCGTCACCGACCCGTTGTTCGTCGAGAAGTAGTGGGTCAGCCAATGCGTGATCATCTCGTGATAGGGAAGCCCGAAGTAGCAGACGTTCGTCAAGCTCCATCCGGTGAAGATGCTGATCGTGCTGTCCGTCGGCTTGAACCCGTGCCGCACGTGCAACGGCTGCCAGCCATCGGGCAGCGCGTCTTCCGTCTCCGCGCAGCACATGTTGTTGTAATTGAAGTTCGTTCCGGTCGTGCCCATGTAGGTCATGCCCGGTAGGCCCGCTCCGGCAAGGTTCTTCGTCAAGATCGTCCACGCCCGGCCGATCGTTGCGTTGGCGTCGTTAAACGGTCCCAGCGCGCCGATTCCGTAGTTCATTTTGACCTTGTCGCGGAACGGCCCGTTCACCACCGCCATCCGCGCGAATGACGAAGTCGAGCTGAAGAGCGCCGGCTGGCCCGTGGATGCCAACGCCAGAATCGCCGGCAAAAACTCCGGCTGCGCGCCGGCCATTACCGCGTTGATGGCCACTTGCCGCACGTTATAGCTCCACTCCGGAAACGCTCCGTGAGCGGCGCTCATCTTCCCGACGATCTCATCCGGACTGTGGCTCGTGCCCTTTAGCATCGCTTCCACCTTGTCCTCGGTGGGCAGGATGATGGGCTGGAAGTCCGTCATGTTGTTGTCGGCGAAATAGCGCTGCAGCTTCTCCGGCGTGTCGGAATACGTCGCCGGGCCGACGCTCGGCCGCGTTTCGCCGGTTCGCTGCTCGTCCGCGGTCAAGGGTCTGGTGAGCGCGTCGATCACTTCCGGCATGAAGGGCTTGCCGGTGACCGGATCTTTGCCCAGCAGCACCTGATACATCTCCGCGTCCGACTTGTTGGTCATCGGATGCGGAGTAAAGCAGATTCTCTCGTCTGGCATGCCGCGCTGCGCGGCGTTGGTCTTAGCCAGTTGTTCGAACGCGATCGTGACGATTGGCGCGGTCGGAATCCCCATCTTTTCTACTTCCATGCAGTGACCGACGGTCGCTGGTGTGCACGTGCTTCAATGGCCGTAGGCCATAATCATGGCCGAGCCCTGGGCCTTGATCTCCGCCCACAGCTTCGGATCGTCTCCCGCCAGCCCGCCGGCCTTCAGACGGTAAATCGTCTTCACGCTCGGCATGTTCTTCGAAAACCAGATGGAAATCTGGTTCAGAAACCGGTCTGCGCCCTCGAACCCATCTGATACCAGCCACACGGTCTTACCATCCAGGCTTGCCACCCGCGGCGCCATCGGGATCAGCTGAATGGCAGGAGGGAAGCCTTTTGGGTTCACCACTTCTACCGTTCCGGAGATCATGCTGGCCCTGCCTGCATGTTTTTTCGCCGGTTCTGCGAATGTTGGCATGCCCGCCAATACCGCGGGCGAAATTCCCATCAATGAGAGCAGCTTTCGTCGATTAATCTTCATGGCCTTACCTCGCTCATTCCCGAAACTTTGGCCGCCTAACGAATCGGCCACCACCCACTCCATAAGTGCCGTATCCTATGACGCTTACTGTACTCCCCGGTTTTATCCTAGGGCAACGCAAAAACATAAATGGCGTTACTTCGCTCGGGCGTGAACAGCGCCGGCGCTTCCGCGCTCAATTCCGGCACTTTCAGGTTGTATCCGGTCATCACGCAGATGTACTGCTTTCCGTTCACCGCATACGTGATCGTGCTCACCGACACGTTCCCGCCCAGAATCGCCTGCCACAACTTTTTCCCCGTCCGCGCGTCGTACGCCTTGAAGCGCCGGCTCATGTCGCCGTGGAAGATCAGTCCTCCGGCTGTCGCCAGCACCGCTCCGTTGCTCGGCGCGCGCCCGATGTCGAACTTCATTTGATCGCCCGTCGAGAGGTTGATCTTCTCCATCCCCGTTAATTTGTTAGGATCGCTTCCCGGCTGAGGGATCACCGCCCATCCGCCGCGCGTTCCCGGCCCCGAGAGCGTCAAATCGCGGCAGTTATCCGTGTACGGCACGTACAGCGAATTCGTGTCCGGATCGTATGCTGTCGGCCAGTAGCTGCGCGTGTTCCAATAGCAGATCACGTGATGCTCGCCAGGATGCTTGAACACTATGTTCCAGTTCAGCGTCGCCTTTCCCGTTTTGCCGTCGATATTCGACAGGTAAAAGTGCGCCGGATCGTCGTACGGAAAAGGCGTGGCCCACAAAAACTTCCCGTCGTTGCGGTCCAGCGCGAAAATCCCGCCGCCTTCGGAAACCATCACGGCGATGTCGTGCTTCGACCCGCGCGGCACGTCCGGATTGAACCATTTCACCTGCTTCGGATCGGGATCGTACGTCGTCGTCAGCAGCGTGCGTTCGTGCGTGTGGTCCGTGTCCCAATCGTCTCCCGGCAAATGCTGGTAATACCAGATCAGCTTGCCGGTCGCCGGATCAATCGCCAGCGTGCAGTTGCTGTAAAGGTCCGCCGGCGTTGTCCGCGAAGTGCCATCTGGGTTTCCTCCGTGCCGCAGCATCCGCTGGTCCGGCATCGGGTTCGCCACTCCCCAATACAACACGTTGCGCGCTGGATCGAAGCTCCCCGGCAATCCCCAGGTCGAAGCCGTCACCAGCTTCATATCCGCGCCGTTCCACGACGCGTTGCCCGGATCGCCCGGCATCGCCACCGTGTGGAATCGCCACACTTCCTTGCCGGTCTGCGCATCGTCTGCTTCGATGAAGCAGTTCTCCGCGCCGCCCATGCACGTCCCGCCGGAAATCACTTTTCCGTCTACCACCAGCGCGCCAGACGTGTTCGCCGTCCCGGGCTTGAACGTCTCCCAGCGCACTTTCCCCGTCTTTGCGTCCAGCGCCACCACATAACCGTCCGGCGCCGTGAAAAAAATCATGTCGTCGTAAATCGCCAGCGCCTTCGTGCGCTCCGTCGCTCCGAGCTGCTTGTTTTTGTACTCGCGCTTGTACTCCCAGATCAGGTCGCCCGTTGTCGCGTCCAGCGCATCCACGTCGCCGCCCGGCACGATCACGTACAGCACGCCGTTGTACTCAAGCGGAATGGTTTCCGTCACTCCGTCCGGCAGGCCGCGCTCCCACGCGAGGCCCAGGTCCTTCACCGTCTTCTCGTTGATCTGCTTCAGTGGGCTGTACCGCCACGCGTTATACGTGCGGCTGTACATCAGCCAGTCGTCCGGACTCGGATGCGTCAGCATCTCCGTCGTCACCGGCTTGAAATTCTTCACCTCGCCCGATGGCGCCGGTATCGGCGGAATCAGCATCGGCCCTTCGCTCACAAACGGCCTCGGCCGCCGTTGCGCTCCCGCTGGCGGTCCGCCCTGCGCGTTCGCCGCGGGTTCACCTTGCGCCCCTTGCCCGCCCTGCGCCCC
>JASHWB010000243.1 GCA_030044295.1 Candidatus Acidiferrales bacterium | reverse complement strand
CGGAAACAACTCAACTGAAGGCGCTCCAGTCCAAAGTCCTTGCAGGCTTCGGAGACGCGCAGCCGCGCGCGATCGTCTTCGATGTCGTAGATGACGAGCGTGCTCAGTTCCATCTCACCACCTGAAGCTGAACGGCTTGTAGGGCGACTTCCCGCGCAGGAAGCTGACGAGGGAGCGGGCCTGCATCTGAACAATGGAGCGAATCTGGTAATGTTGGCCCCGGTACGGCTCCAGGCTGCCCAGCCGCTCCAGCACCTTTTCGGCGATGGCGCGGCGGGTATCTTCGTCGAGCATCCCTTCGCTCATTTCGATTTTCTGGCTGAGGTTGACAAAAGCAATGACGGTGCGATCCACCACAGGCTGGCGGAACTCTTCCACGAGGTCGAGCACCAGCGACGGCTTGCCCGGACGGTCCACGTGCAGGAATCCCGCAAACGGTTCGAGACCCGCATTCGCCACGGCGCCCCAGACGTGGCCGTAAAGAATCCCGTAGCCGTAATTCAGCAGCGCATTCAGCGGGTCCTCGGCGCCCCGGTGTTCGCGGCCCATGAACTCCGCTTTGTCTTTCACAATCCACTTGAATCCTTCCCAGTAGAGTCTGCCTGCCACGCCCTCCGTTCCCATCAACTCCGCGCGCTTTTCGCTCACTGTCGAGCCCTGCACTCTTCTGGCCTGCAGTTCCAGTTGCCGCAATTGCCTGGCCAGCCCAGCTAGAGCCTCGTAACGCTGCGGGTCCGCCTGCTTCAGATACTTCCCGCAATAAAGCAGCAGGTGACGCTGGTTGCGAATCTTGCCACGCACCACGGCGCGAGCGAATTCGAGTCCGCGCGCATCGTCAAAGGCCTTCAGTTGTTCGCGACGCGATTCCACAGTGGCCGTGAGCGTGGGCGAAGCGAGCATGGCATAAGGATTGCCGCCGCGGCCGAGAAAACTCAGGCGGATGCCGCGCTCGCTGAATTCTTCGATCAGGTCGGAAGAAATCGAGACGCCGCGCGAGGCAATCACTACCTCGCTGATACGGAAGAGCGGGAACTCGTAGGCGGACCCGTTTTCGTCTTTCGCAACCTTGCCGGAAATTTTCACCTGAAGCCGCTCGCTCTTCTTGCCGAGATAGATGCCAAAGCCGGAGACGATGACCTGCGCCAAGTCCTCCGCCTTCGCCACGCGCGGCTTCGAAGGCACAAACGGCCGCTTGCCAAAAATTAACGGCCCAGTTGGATTTTCAATTCTGGATTGCGGATTTTGGATTGCAGATTTTGGGCGTGCGCCGTGCGATCTGAGACCTCCAGGCGCTCCTGGCGCCCTTCCTCCGCTAAGTGGCCGCGGCCAGCCGTCCGCCTGGAATTGCAAGGCAAGCCCTGGCTCGACGAGGATTTCTTTCCCCGCCCGGTCCTCCGGCAACACCAACCCAAAATCCGGATCGAATAACCATGGTGTCTCTGGCTGGGGCTCGAGTTCACCCATGCCAGGGATCGGCTCCGCTTCGCCGGTGAAGAGGTTGAATTGGCCGCAGGCTGAACGGACCGGGGCCCAAGGATAGGGGATAGCCTCCACGCCGTCCATCGGTTCTTGCAAGCTTTTGATATTTTCTGCCGCCTCGCCGGTCACTTCGGATGGGATTTCGGATTTGGGCATTTGTTCCCTGCCTGCTCTGTGAACGTACGTTCTATGGCTACGCTACCCAGGTGTGGCCGTCGGCGGACCAGCTTGCGCCGCGTTCGCTATATCTTTAGGGAGCCGGTGAAGTACGAAATTCCGAACAGCCACCGCTGAATTCCGAGCTTGATTGGCCGTATCCAGGGGCGGCCAAAAGGAGTCATCGTATCGCAACCGAACCGCGTACGGAGTCAGTTCAGATGCCACGGGTGTGAGGGAGCGGAACGAGGCATCGATTCCGGCGCAGAGTTCCGTCAGATCGGCAAGATTGTGGGTAAAGGGGAAAAGGACGCCATGAAAGGTCAGGAAGCCCTTCAAGTACTTTTCGGCTGCCTGCTGGGCATGGAAGCATGCAGCATCAAACGCGCCTGCTGTAATGGTCGCCTCTACCGTGACCATATCGCTTGCTGCTTTGCGAATCCAGCCGCGAACCACATCAGCCGTTTCTTTCATAGACGACCTTTCCTTCGCGGAGGGCTGTGGTCACAAAAGCTTGAGGGGCCGCGCTCCAGTCTCTGATCTCTTCAGGGGTGTAGGTTAGGACGTCCACGGGAGCGTTCAGTCCCGCCAGCGCCCGGTAGAGGGCCGCGTCCCGCCTGTAGCCCGGCTCGTCGGACTCCTTGATCACCAGCAGATCGAGATCGCTGCCGGGCCGCGCGTCACCGCGAGCCCAGCTCCCGAAAAGAATGATCCTCTCCGGCTGGGACGCCTCGACAATCCGCCGGACAATCTCGGCGATCAGTTCGCCGTCCATGGAAATTCTCCCCCACTGGCACGCTCGAATGTGTCCGCGACGAAGCGGGCCAAGGCGTCGTCCCAACCCAAACGGGCAAGGGCGATGCCGATCGCATGAAGCGAAAAGTCCGTGATCGCGAACTCTGGCCCTTCGCGCTCCTCGAACACCAATTGTACGGACGTCTGAAAAAACCGACCCGGCTTATGATGCAAAGAGCAAAGCCAGGAATCTCGTTCCTTTGCTTTCAACGAAATGCCATATGCTTCGCTGCGCTCTGCATGACAGATTCGATTTTTCATGCCTTCTGCTTCCTGGGCCCGCGCTTGGCTGAGCAACATTTCCGGCCAAACGCTTGCGTCCACCCAAACTGCATCAGTCTCCTCGCCACTTACGCGCCTTTTTCTGCAGTTCGAGCGACGTGAAGCGGTCACGGAAGTCCGATAGGGCGCCCGCCCAGTGCAGGCGGAGCTTGCCGCGCTTGGGCCGGACCCGCGGTT
>JASHWB010000242.1 GCA_030044295.1 Candidatus Acidiferrales bacterium | reverse complement strand
AGGCATCGAGCGCATCGGCGAACGCGACGGCCGCATCGCGCTCTATCACACGGCTTCGCTGGCGCGGCTGTATCCTCCGCGCGACCTCCGCCAGAATCGCTCGGCACTCTCCGAACGTGCTCAGCGTCTTGTTTCGTTTCTCGAGCAGCGCGGCGCTTCGTTTTTCTCCGAAATTCATGCCGCTTGCGGCGGCGGTTTTCCCGGCGACACCCTGGACGCTCTTTGGGAGGTCGTCTGGTCCGGTTTGCTGACCAACGATTCGCTCGATGCCCTGAGGCACTGGATGCGCCCTCCGGATTCGACGCGGATCAGCCATTCCGAAGTCGCTGGCGCGCTGCCCGGCTCGCCCGAATATTTGCGGCGCTTACGCTCCCGCGGTTCCGCGGGCGGACCGGGACAGGGCCGTTGGTCGCTCATCGAATCGCGGATCGCTGCCTCCGCAACTCCGACCGAATGGAGCGCGAATTTGGCGCAACAACTGTTGCTTCGGCACGGCATCGTTGTCCGCGAAACCGCGCTTTCCGAAAATATTCCCGGCGGCTATCAGACAATCTATCCCGCGCTGAGATTGATGGAAGAGAGCGGACGCATCCGCCGCGGCATGTTCGTGGCGTCTCTCGGTGCATCGCAATTCGCGGTGCCTGCAGCCGTTGAAACGCTTCGTTCGCTGCGTGCCGATCCGTCCGCGCCGGAAGCGATCCACCTCGCGGCATCCGACCCGGCGAATCCTTACGGCGCCGTACGGCCGTGGCCGCGCCAGGAAGACTCATCAGAGAAAGCGATGATGGCGCGCGTTCGCGGCGCTTCCGTGATCCTGATCAACGGGCGGCTCGCGGCGTTTTTCCGGCGCCGCAACCCGGCCGTTCGCGTTTTGCTGCCAGACGCCGATCCCGAGCGCAGCGCCTTCGCCCGCGCGCTAGCTCAGAAATTTGCCGAAATTGCGGTGCGCCGCCAAAGTCGCGGTTCCGGCCTATTGATCGAAACGGTCAATGGCGCTCCTGGCCGCGAACATTTCCTTGCGCCGTTCTTGGAGCAAGCCGGCTTCGCTGATACCGCGCACGGCTTTCAGATGCGCCGCGTTACGCCAATCGCATCCGCGGCTGAAAACGAAGCGGACGCACCGGATTCAGAAGATGACGCCGGGCCTTCAATTTCGGAGAGCGCGTGAATTTCTGCCCCGTTGTCTCCTATTCGCGACCGTTGCGGTCCGGCGCGATGCACAGTAAACTGGTGTGCAACCGCAATCACATCGGGGCGTGGCTCAGCCTGGCTAGAGCGCCTGGTTCGGGACCAGGAGGTCGGTGGTTCAAATCCACTCGCCCCGACCACTTTCTCCCTATCCAACTCGGCGACATGAGGTACAGAGCGTACCTGGCACGCGGGCTGCAAGGATTGCCTATCGCGGCGCTTGGATGCCGCGCGAGCTATGCCAATGCGTCGCCCTGAATCTCTGCCGGAATCAGTCGCGGCGTCAAAATCTGGATGACCAGCAGCGCGACCAGGTAGACGGAACCGGAAATCACGAAAATCGGGACGTAGCTTCCCGTGAGCTGCAGCAGAAAACCTGTGAACGTCGCGATCAACATGCCGCCGATCGCCCCTCCAAATCCGCCGATTCCCACAACGCTGGCCACAGCTCGCGCAGGAAACATGTCCGACGCCAAGGTAAACAGATTTGCCGACCAGCCTTGATGCGCCGCAACGGCTATGCTGATCAGAGCCACGGTTTCCCAGAGGCCATGCGTTCGCGCGGCCAGGATGATCGGAGACACGGACGCCGCGCAGATCAGCATGGCTGTTTTCCGGGCGCGGTTGGCACTCCAACCAGCCTTGAGAAACCGGGCTGCGAGCCAACCGCCGAAGATACTGCCGACCGAAGCCGCGTTGTAGATGACGAGCAGCGGAAGACCAAGACCTGTGAGCGAGAGTCCATGCTTGGTGGTGAAGTAGGTGGGCAGCCAATAGAGATAGAACCACCAGATCGGGTCGGTCAAAAACTTGCCGATGATGAATGCCCACGTTTGCTTGTGCGGCAGCAACGTAGACCAGGCAACTTTGGCGACGGGTTCCACTGGATCGCGCTGGATGTAGGCCAGCTCCGCAGCGGAGAGCTTTGGATGATCCTGCGGCTTGCGATAAACCTTGAACCAGGCAACTACCCAGACTGCGCTGAAGAATCCGGTAAATAGAAAGCCAAATTGCCAGCCCCATTTGATAGCGATCCATGGGACCACGAAAGGCGCGATGGTGGCGCCGACATTCGTGCCGCAATTGAAAATTCCGGTCGCGAGAGCGCGTTCCTTCCGTGGAAACCATTCGGCGACGGTCTTGACGCCCGCGGGAAAGTTTCCCGATTCTCCCAGTCCTAGCGCGAATCTCGCGGCCCCAAAGCCGAACGCCGTGCGCACCAGGGCGTGCGACATGGCTGCCAGGCTCCAAATCCCGATTGATATTCCATATCCTATTCTCGTGCCCACGCGGTCGATCAGCCTGCCCATGAAGAGAAAGCCGATGGCATACGCGGCGACGAAGGCGTCAACGATGTAGCCGTACTGAATGTCGTTCCAGCCGATTTTGGTTTGCAGCAATGGATTCAGCAAGCCGAGGACTTGCCGGTCCATGTAGTTGATCGTGGTGGCGAAAAAAACCATCGCACAGATGGTCCAGCGATAATGTCCAATCTTTTCGGCGAGGCCCGAGCGCCGTGATCCATCCGCAGATGGCGAGCCGGACTGCGCCACGGGCACGTGGTTTTCAGTGCTAGGTGTTTCGCTCATCAAACTGCCGGTCGGTTATGGCAATCGCTGGTCATTTACGGACCGTCTTGCCGCGGTGCGGCTTGCCCCGGGCGGCTGGGTTCGGATGATAACCGCTTCGGCCCAGGAGCGCCTCATTGATTGCCATCCCTAGCGAGGAAAACGACTATCCGCGAGCGACTCCCTGGCGGGTAACAAAACTGGTGGAGCTGGAAGCTAAGAGTATCGCGATGTCAGCAGTTCGTCGGCTGTCCAAAGCAATGCCAGGGGAGGCCGTAATTCCAGCGAGCTTTAACTCAGGTCCGGAATCGGGTTCGTCTTTCCCGAAGGATTGCGAGCTTTGGTGGAGAGAATTGCGAAACATCCGGGAAGGACAAAAGAACGTCCGGCAGGATTAACGTCAAATCGAATCGCGCTTGCGGCTACCCTGCGCCGACGGCTGCGAGAACGGATGGCATTTCGGCCTGCGCCAGCGGCAGGAAGCGTTCCACAACGCGCGGATCGAATTGCGTCCCACTCGCTTGGATCAGCCTGCGCGTTGCTTCTTCGAGCGGCAGGCCTTGCCGGTAGGGGCGTGACGAAACCATGGCATCAAATGCGTCGATGACCGAGACGATGCGCGAGCCCATGGGAATTTCGTCACCGGCCAAACCGCCTGGATAGCCTTTGCCGTCGAAACTTTCGTGGTGGTGCAGGATCAGCAGGCTGACGCGCTCGAATCCCGGCAAGCTGCGCAGCACGATCCAACCGTATTCCGGATGTTTTTTCATCAGATCGTACTCGTCGCCAGTCAGGCGACCTGGCTTGTTTAGGATCGCATCCGGGATGCCAATCTTGCCGATGTCGTGAAGCAACGCCGCGACCTCGATGTCTGGAAACGCCGTTTCGTCGAGGCCAATTTCGCCCGCCACATGAAGCGCCCATTCAGCCAGCCGCGTGCTATGAACGCCCGTATTCAAGTCTTTTAGGTCGAGCAGCTGGTTGAGCGAGCAAACCACGGCTGTGCGCAGGGCGGAGATTTCCTCTTGCGCCACCTTCAGTTGCAGAGGAGCGGTGCCAGAGTCAGTGGAACCGGATTGCGAAGCAGCGACTCGCCAGGGCGAATCGAAAGGAAGGGACAGATCGCCGTGGCGACCTGTCCCGAGTTCCTTCTCCGCGATGCGTGCGATCGTACCCATCGTCAACTTATTTTTCTAGTAGAGCGACTGGAGCGCCCAATCGACGTTGAGCTCGCCGTAGCCCATATTGGGTCCAATCCACTGCGCGTTCGAGATGGCCTTCGCTACGGCAGAAGGACTCAAGTTCGGTTGGAGGTTCAGCAGCAACGCCGCTGTGCCGGCAACCATTGGCGAAGTAAATGACGTGCCAGACGTCACTGAATACGTGCCGAATGGATACGTTGTTACGACGTTTTCGCCCGGCGCGGCAACCCAAACCACCTGGTCGCCGTAGTTCGAGAAGCTCGACCGCTGGTCGTAATCATTCGTTGAAGCGACGCCGATCACGTTCGACAGGCCAGCCGGATAGACCATTTCGTCCTGTCCGTCGTTGCCCGCAGACGCGACCAAAGTCACCGAGTTAGCGTTGGCGTAGTTGATCGCGTTGGTCAGAGCGGTCGAACTGGACGAAAGCTCAAAACTCATATTGATGACGTTGGCGTGATTCTGGACGGCGTAATAAAGCGCCGCCAGGATGTTTGAGAGATCGCCGCTGCCGTCGGAGTTGAATGCCTTCAGGGGCAGCAGCTTGGCTGTAGGAGCAACCAGATGGACCATTCCCAGAACTTCCGTGCCGTGTCCGAAATCGGCATATTGGGATCCGTCGAGCATCGCCGCAGTGTGCTGATCGAGCATTGCAGCAGTGTGCTGATCGACGAAGGCGGCCTGGCAGCTACTGCAGGCCGAGCCGGTCGCACCGTTTAAGTCAGTCAATTCCGAAGCGCCAGGCTGATTGGTTATGAAGTTGTATCCGGTGAGCAAGAACGGCTTCAGCGCCGGATGATTGGGATCAACGCCGGTATCGATGTCGGCGACGATTGCGTTGCCAGTCACGTGGAAAGCTCTCTGCGCTTGAGCGGACTGAATGATCGACGCTGCGGGCTGATAGGCGTATCCGTACCAGACGGTGCTGCCATAGTAGCTGACGGGCGTCTCTTGGTATAAGTTCGACGGGACTGTGGTCTGGACCGCGCCAGAGCTGATGTTGGGCGGAATGATTACGAGCTGATCCGGCTCGGCGTCGAGAATACCCGTCAGGAGCCGCAGCACACCGGCAAGGACATCTGGAAGCAGACCCTGCTGTGGCTGAACGAGAAACACCTGGCCTTCCACGCCATCCAGGCCTCGCACGACGGTGCAGCCGTTCAGTTGGCACTCGCGCTGCAACCCCGAGAGACCAAGGGTGGTCTGGACGATTACGGTCTGCGGAGGGCTGAGCAAATCACCGACAAGGTTTGTGACGCCGCCCACCGTGTTCGAAAGGGTCTGAGTGACTCCTCCGAGCAGGCCGCCAAGCAGGCCCTGGGCTTTCACGGGGCGAGCGGTAAATGCAAGGAATAAAACGATTAGGCAACTAAGACGTTTCATAATCGCGAGTGGTCCCTTTCCCGTTTGTGAACTAAATGAAGAGAGAGAATCGCTCGGTGAAGTTGTTCTCTCCATGGTACGCGAGGCCATTTTTAGGCTCCTTGGAACTAGACCTTCTTCCTAGTACTTTTTTTCTTTGCCTTAAGCCTTGAAGCAAGTCTTTTAGCAACAGCGGGTTGCGAGGGTTCCTTGGCGTCGTGGCTGGCGGAAGGCTCAACCATGGGTATCTTCACGGTGGCACCACCTGGCAACGTAAGTTGCAGCTCAAGGCGCCCGCCTAGATCGCATTCCAGCTGAAATTCGCCGAATTCGTTGGTTCGCGCGGTTCCGAGGACTTGCCCACCACGCGTTAAGGCAATCGTGATTGGTCCCAGACTCTCGGTGGATTCCGCAGTGTTCAAAACTTGGCCAACCAGGAGGACCTCGTCCGCGTTGAAATTCGGCTCGAAGCGCAAGTCCACGCGATACTTATCGAACCCGTAGAGCACTTGTCGGGGCTGGCCGGAGGTGGGAGATGAGCGAACACCGGCGACAACCGGTGTGTGAAAGCTGTCGAAGAGGAGTCTGGCAATTGATGGTCGCGCAGGTTCGCCGTGGAGCTTCGACGCCGCCTTGGCCATCTTCACGGCCGCAGCTGGCGGCTGGTACGCCTTCTCACGAGCGGCCATTTCTTTGATGTGCATCCAAGCAGCTAGATCGGCTTCGCACTCCCGACATCCCGTTTGAAGGTGAACCTGCATTTCCTGCATGTCCTTTGGTTTCAATGTCTTCCTAACGTAGCCTGCCCATCGCTCTGACGAAAAATGTCGCATTTCCTCTCCCCATGCCATAAATTGCGGCCGATCCAAGAAAGGCCGCTCCTGCCCCTACCATCCACGCCTGTCCATAAGGGTACGTAGGCGACCGAAAAATATAGCCAGAACCCGGAATTTTTAGTTGCGAGTTAGGGGACGCTGATCTTGCCAGTGAGGGTAAACGGAGCCCAGAAGTAAGGGTGCGGGTGGCGGTCACGCATCTCGATCATGGCTTGTTGCAGCGCCGTTGGTTTAGACCTCGCCGAACCAAGCCGTTCATAGAAGACGGTCATAAAGTCCGCTGTAGTGCGATCGTGTACGTCCCAAAGCGAAAGCAAAAGCGAGCGAGCTCCGGCGAAAAGAAGACCGCGAACGAGGCCCAGAAGTTCATCGCCGGCGGTGACGACGTTGAGGCCGGTTGCGCAACCGCTGAGGGTCATCAACTCACAATCCAACTTGAGCTGATAAAGGTCGTACAACGCCAGATTTCCTTCGCCGAGGCGAATGCTGGAAAACATGGGATTGTCCTGACGAAACGTACCGTGCGTGGCGATGTGAATCGCCCGGCTGCCGCGACCTTGCGCACGGAGGTTCGCCTCGTTGGCTTCGCGTCCGAGCAGCAAGGTGGCACCGGGTAAGATTTTGGCGATTGCCCGGACTTCATCGTCGATGAACGGCGCTTGCGCGTCAGGGATTCCCAGAACGAGCGGTGGGCCATCACATTCACTGGAATTCCTCTGGCAAAGAGCGAATGTTGCGGCACTCGGCGCATAAGCGATCGAGAAATCGTCGATCAGATAGCGATCCCCATCGAGCAAGGCCTGAAACGGCAAGTAGTGCAGAACGCCATGCGGAATGACGATCAAATCCGCAGCAGAAAGCCGCGAGCGTAATGGGGCGAAGATCTCGACGAAGAGATTGCGGAGATGCGCCCGGGCGGCTTCCAAAAGCGTCTTTTCAAACTGGCGTGTGTAGTCGCCGCCGAGACGGAACTTTGAAATTTGGAACTCCAGCATCCGCATCAGGCTAACGATTCGCGAAACCGGCGTGAGAGGCACGATTTCGAGCGAGCTATGCGTGAGGACGGCGGCCAGGAAATGGCCTTTCGCGCTGAAATACTCGATCAGAGCAGCTCCCTGGGACAGCGCACCACGAATGCTCTGGATGGACTCGGGCGCGACGTCTGGACTGCCGATTTCTGCTTGAGGCAGCTCGCGAAGGGCGCGAAGAAGATTGGTTTCATGAGCAGCTGCTTTTTGGCGCAATGCCTCGATGCGTTCGGGAGACGGCATTTCCGTCTGCAACTGTTCGATTTCGAGCCGCCGATAATACCAATTCAATTCCTCGCGCATTTCGCGAATTTTACGAACGAGACCACTCTGTCCGGACGGAGCCTCGGGCAAGGCCTGCGCGTGGTGAACCAGGAGCTCCGCCAAGCTGCGCGATTTGGCCATTTCCATGTAGCTGAACGTTTCTCCGGCCGCGTCCGATGTCTGCGGGCGCTTCGTGCAGATGTCGACGAGGCATTCGTATACTTCGAGCCTATTCTTCATGAACGAGATTTTCAGCTCTTCGCCATGAAGACTGCTGCGAAGGGTTTCGAGCGCTTCGCGGGCGCGCTGGAATGACTGGTACGCATCGGGAAGCGAACCGGAAGCTTCGGCAACTTGTCCAGCAAGAAATTCAGCTTGAAAGCGCAGGGAGGGAGTTTCGACCGCGGAAAGGCGCTCGCCAGCGCGCGCGCATTCATCTTTTGCCGTCGAAAGGTCGGCAGTGCGAAAAGACAGCCGGGCGAGCAGCAAATGGCATAAGACAGCTTTGTTAGGAAGATTCGACGTGTCGAAGAACTTTGCGGCCTGATCGCAAAAACGGCGGGCCTCGAAATAGCGCCCTTCGTTGAACAGAACCAGCGCGCGATATAAGTCGATCAGCCAAGGCCAGACGAGATTCTTTTCTTGAACAAACTTGGCCCGCGCACGATCGAACAACTCGAGAGCGTGGATGGCTTTGCCGAGCTGGCTGAGCGCCATGGCTTCGTTGGCCTGGCATTTCGCCTCTTCGTAACCCATTCCGAGCTTTCTGAAACGTTCCCAGCCTTCGTGAGCGACTTCGCGAGCTTCGGCGCTGAGATTGAGTTCGAGATAAATGTCCGAGAGATCGAGATAGCAAAGCGCGAGGATGTGTGCGTCACCATTTTCCTCGGATTTCTGCCGTGTGGCGCGCAACATCTCAATGGCGCGGCTGTATTCGCCGCGGAGATAGTAGAGATAGGCGATGTTGTAGTCCGCCTGAATGACGAGAAGCGTCATGCCATGCTGGACGCACATTTCGCGGGCGCGCTGATATGAGGCGAGTGCGCGCGGAAAGTCGTTGAGCGAAATCAGGCAGACGGCCATGTTGTAGAGGGCGACGGCGAGGCCTTCCGAGTCACGGAAGGGTAACAGGGATTCGTAAGAGCGCTCGTAGCACGCGAGAGCTTCCTCGAAACGGTCCTGGCGATGGTAGATGTTGCCTATGTTGATTTCGAGATGGCCGAGGCGCTGCGCGTCTCCGATCTGCTCCAGAATGTGTTTTGCTTCCGCCGCGACATCGAAAGCGCGTTGATATTCGCCCAGCAGGATCAGCGGCTGAATTGTCGGGATCAGCGTGCGTGCCTGCTCGCGACCGTCGGCGAGCTCTCGGAAGATCCGCAGCGCCTCGGCGTGAAAATCCAGCGCACCTTTGTTTTCTCCGAGCATGTAGAGTGCATTTGCTTTCGAACGAAGGCTCCGCGCCAAGGCCTCTCGGCTGCGGACGCGCCGCGCGATGGCAATTGCGGACTCGGCAAGGGAAAGAGCCTGACGCGTATCGGCGCGCAGCTTCGAGCGCACGAGTTCGTTCAGCTGAAGAGCAGCAGCCTTCCGCAGAAGTTCCGGGCGGCTTTTAAGATAGCGCTCGCGACTGGCATCGTCTGTAAACGATCCGAGCTTTCGCAAGACGGCAGCAGAAATCGCCTTCTTTTTTGCGGCAGCGCCCACTAGAAACCCGCCTGCTCCAGTTTCGTGCGCAGCTTATCCAGACAACGCTGACGAATGAAGCCGATCGATCCTGGAGCCAAGCCAAGCTCAGCAGCGATTTCCTGGTACGGACGCGCGGGTTCTTCAAAGAAGAGCATGTGGATGAGGCGTTGACAGCGCGGAGCCAGGCTGGCGATCGCGTTGCGGAAACTCTGCTCTTCTTCGGCCTCGCGCAAGATCATCTCAGCAACTGGAGATGTGCTGCGCTCGACCACGTTTTCGGTCATATCTTCGGACGATCCCGCGGTGCTGACGCGCAGAAGCTGGCGCTTGTGGTGAAAACATTTGTGTACGGTAACTTGGATGATCCACTTCGGCAGCGCTTTCGGCTTGCGCAGCTTCGGGAGTTCCGAAAGCATTTCGAGGCAGACAGCCTGAAAAATGTCGGTCGCGTCGTCAGGCGAGAAGCCGTATTTGACGGGCACGGAATAGATGAGATTTTTATATTTCTCGATGACCGCGGACCAGGCGTCCTGGTTGCCGCGGAGGCACTCGCGAACGAGCTCCGCGTCGTCTCGCAGGCTTTTTGGCTGCGGCGATTCAGCAGGAGCGAGAGTCGTCTCAGTGGCCATAGATTCGATCTACGTTCCAGAGCACGTAGGGTTCGAGGATTGCCGGACTGAAATTGCCGACGCGATCTTTCGCGCCGACGAGGACGTCCGGACTGGCCAGGCAAATGATGGGCAGCTGCCGCGCCACAATTTGCTGCACCTGGTCGTATAGCCGGCGCCGCTTAGCGTAATCGAGCGTGACGAGTTGCTGGTTCATCAGATGATCGAGGTCCGACTCCCAAGGATTCGCCGGCCCGGTTTCGTTCAAGTGCCAGATGTGCATGCCACCAGAGGAAAGCCAGACATTCATTTCCGTGTTGGGATCGGCGTCGCCATCCGCAAGGCCCATGATGGCGGCTTCGTAGTCGAAGGAATTGAGCAGGCGGTCGACCATGGCTCCGAAATCAAGCGAGACAACGTGAACATTCATTCCAAGCGCGCTCAGATCGCTTTGGATCAGAGTGGCAATCTTGGTGCGCTGCGCGTTCGAGGAACTGGTAAGGATGGAAAATTCGACGGACTTTCCACGCGAATCAACGAGCGAGCCATCCGAACGCCACGAAAATCCGGCGGATTTGAGAAGTTGCCGGGCGCGATCGATGGATTGAACCGGGGGTTGAATCGCGGGATCTAGCCAGAGCTTGTTTCCAGGGGTCACTTGTGCGGCAAGGGCTGCCGCGCGACCTTGATAGACGAGGCGAACGATAGCGGTGCGGTCGATCGCCTGGGAGACGGCCTGGCGGAAGGGAAGGTCGCGAAACCAGCTTTGTTTCTCGGCGATCTGCGGAAGATTCTTGCCGCGCAAATCGTTGAGATTAAAGAAGAGAAAGTTGTATTCGAGGCTAGGGCCGAGATCGTCCAGGTGAAAACGCTTGACGGCCGCTTGGGCCTTGAGGACCGAATAGTTCTCGGAGCTGAAGCGGCTGAGTACGTCCGTATCGCCGGACAGAAAACGAATTACCTGTGCGTCCTCGCTCGGCACGAAGAGAAAAACCAATTTATCAAGATAGGGCAGCTGCTGACCGGCGCCGTCACGTTTCCAGTAGTATGGATTGCGGTCCAGGACGATGCGCTGACCAGGAACGTATTCAGCGAGACGAAAAGGGCCCATTCCGGCGAGCTGGCTGGGCGCACTCGAAACCGTCCAGGATTTCGAGAAGTCGCCGCTACGGTATGCTCTTTCGAGCAAATGGCGCGGGAGAATGGGAAAGCCATCGAACAGGCGCTCAGCAGCGGCATACGGTTGAGAGAGGACGAAACGCACGGTGTAGGAGTCGATCTTCTGGACGGAGAGTGGCTTTCCGCCAATGATTAAGAGATCGCGCTGAGGCGATCCGACTTTATCGTCAAGGTAGACGCGGAAGCTGAAAACGACGTCGTCGGCTGTAAATGGTTGGCCGTCGGAAAAGCGCAAGCCCCGGCGGAGATGCAGCGTGTACGCTTTGCCGTCACGTGAGACGGTCCAGGACTCGGCAAGGTCGGGCTCGGTTCGCTGGGACAGGCGATTGATGTGAATCAGATCGGCGTTCATGCAATAGATCACGTCCTGAGATGATTGGTCAGTGGCAAGAGCGGGATTGAGGGTTTTGGGCTCGGAACGGAGCGCGACCGTAAGAGTGCCGCCGCGCTTGCCAATTGCCTGCTGGGCGGGCGAGGCATTCTGCGCCGGCTGAGCCAGCACCGAAAGCGCCGCGGCAGCTAAAAGCACGCAAACGGCCGCGGCGGTGCGTGAGAACGCGATCGGGCGCATGGCGAAATTGTCACAGAGCCGAGCATGGTTTTACAGCGCGACGGGTGAAAAGAGTTCCTGCAAGGCATTGGCGATTTGGGAATAAGCGAGAAAAACAGGAACTAACAGGATGGCGGGCAAGTACATCCACCAGTAAGAAGCCAAAACGTAGTACTCCTGCAACGCGGACAAAAGGCTGCCCCAGCTCGGAAGCGGCTGACCGATACCGAGGCCGAGGAAGCTCAATGTCACTTCGGCAAGTATGTACTGGGGAATGAGCAACGTCATTTGAGTGAGGACGATGTTGTAGGTGCGCGGCAGAATGTGGCGGCGGAGGAGGTGAAAATCGGAGGCCCCAAAGCCGCGCGCCGCCAGAACGAAATTGCGCTCCTTCGCGCTTAGCACCACTCCTCGGATCAGGCGGGCGGGCCTGGCCCAGCCGATTAATCCAATCACCGCGACGATGAGCAAGAAAATCTGGCCTTGCGGCACGTGAAGAGGCAGCGCCGCGCGAACCGCGAACAGCAGATAGAGCCACGGCAGTGCCATAAAGACATCGCCACCGCGCATCAGCGCGTTATCAAGCCAGCCGCCGTAGAATCCCGCGATCGAGCCAACGACGAGCCCCAAGGCCAGCGATAGCGCCGCGGCAATCAGCCCGGCAGCCAGCGAAATCTGCCCGCCATAGAGGAAGCGCGTGAATTGATCGCGGCCGTAGCCGTCCGTGCCCATCAGGAAGATGGATCCAGGCGGGTCTACACCGAACAAGTGAATGCGCGAAGGAATCAGACCGGCGATTTTGTAGGCCGAACCGAAGGCGAACACGTGAACCGGATAGGGCGTTGCCAGATCGGCGACGTATGAGCCAGGCGAGTGGGCGTCGTACTTCCAGCCGTATACGAACGGGCGAACGTGAAAATGGCCTTGTGAGTCGATGAAGTGAATTCGGGACGGCGGGGCGTAAGGCAAATCGCGATGCTGCTCCGAGTAGCTGTACGGAGAGAAGAAACCAGCAGACAGAATGACGAGATGAAAAGCGGCGAGCAGGATAACCACACCCCAAAATGTGTAGCGGCGATTCATTTCATTCGACTCGAATCCGCGGATCGCTAACGAACAGCAGCACGTCGGCAATCAAATTCCCGGCGATTAGAAAGACAGATGAGAGCATAACCACGCCGATGACGACGTTCAGATCGCGAGACAAAATGGCCTGAATTATCAGGGGGCCCAGTCCCGGCCAGCTGAGAATCACTTCGACAATCAGCGATGCGCTCAGCATGGTGGCGATGGACAGCCCAAAAAGCGAAATCAGCGGATTCGATGCGGCCGGAAGAGCAAAGCGCCAGAGGATACGCGACCGCGGAATGCCGTGCCCTCGTGCGGCGCGGATGAAGGGTGAATCCAGAACCTCAACCATCGCTGAACGCACGTGGCGCAGCAATAACGGCAGCGAAACGATTGCGAGACCAAGGGCGGGCAACGCAAAGTGGAGCGCTAGGTCACCGGCTTTCTGCCATACAGCCAAGTCAGCGAAATTCCCGGAGGTCATTCCTCCCGATGGAAGCCATCCGGTACGCACGGCCATCAGAAGCAGGAGCAAAAAAACAAGAAGGTCGGGAATCACTAGCAGCGTGGAAGTGAATAAGGAACAGATGCGATCAAGCCATCCACCTTTCGCCGCAGCGGACCAGACTCCCAGAGGGACCGCGAGCATCCATGAAAGAATCATCGCCGAACCGGTCAGCATAAGTGTGTTGCGCGCGCGCGGCCAAAGCAGCGGGCCAACAGGGGTGCCATAGGCCAAAGAGATGCCCATGTCGCCTTTGGCTAGAGAACCCATCCAATCAGCATAGCGAACTAGAAAAGAATGGTTCATTCCGTATTGCGCGCGGAGATTTTCGACTGTCTCCGCGGAAACACGTGGGTTCATGCGCATGGCATCGAAGTAGTCGCCGGGAGCGGACCGGAGCAAGAGAAAAGCGAAAAACGAAATCGCGAGCAGGATGACACCGGAATGGAGTAAACGCCGGCCGAGGAATTTCATCCGAGCGCCTCGACGTGCATGGCTTCGGGCGCTTCCTGGCTGCTCCGAAAGCCTCGCAGGAGCGCACGCGTGCAGGGATGCTCTGGGCGGGAGAACAGGCGGTCCGCGCTTCCGTGCTCGACAATTTGCCCATCGAACATTACTGCGACATCGGAGGCGAGTTGGGACGCCAGGCGGAGCTCGTGCAGGACGTGAACCAAGGTGAGCCCCTGCTCGGCTTGTAGCGCGTCGAGCAGATCTACGATGGAATCGCGCGTGGCAAGGTCGAGATTCGAAAGAGCTTCATCGAGGATTAGGAGCTCGGGGCGGAGCATCAACGCACGCGCAATTGCCAGGCGCTGACGCTGTCCGCCGCTGAAATCGAGCGGGCGTTTCTCAGCGGACGAGGCCGGCAGTTCGACCTCGTCCAGCAGATCCAGTGCGCGCCGATGGCGTTCAGCTTTCGTCAAGTCGTACTGGATGAGAAGCGGCTCTTCGAGAATTTCAGCAGCGGTCATGCCAGAATTCAGCGCGGACGCAGGGTCCTGGAAAACGAGCTGGATGCGCCGCCGAACGGGGAATAGCTGCCTGCGATCTAGAGCCAGAACGTTTACACGATCAAACCAGATTTCGCCCGCAGACGGCCTTTCCAAAAGGCCTAGGCAACGCGCCAGCGTTGACTTTCCCGCGCCTGATTCGCCGACGAGGGCAAGAGTGGAGGCGCGGCGGATCTCCAGGTTTAACCCGCGAAGGGCCTCGATCGTGAATTGAGTTCCGCTGAACGCGCGCCTCTGGACGTAAGTTTTGGTGAGATCGCGAATAGAGACGAGTGTGTCCGGCGCGAGGGTTGTCATCCGGCAGGCGCCTCTTCAAGTACGCGGTCGGTCCAGCGGTCGCGAAGCATCGCCGAACCAAGAACCGCGCGGGTATAGGGGTGGTGCGAATTACCAGCGAGTTGGCCAAAGCGCCCCTGATCCACGATGTGGCCCGCACTCATAACAAGCAGGCGCTCTGCCATGCGCTCCTGAACTTCGGGCGCGTGGCTGATGAGAAGTACGGCAAGCCCAGAATCGCGCTTAAGCGATTGCAACACATCGAGAAGCTCCGACTGGCTGCGGGCGTCCAAATGGGCTGTAGGCTCGTCAGCTATCAGGAGTGCGGGATCGCAAGCCAAGGCTTGGGCAAGGCAAATTCGTTGGCGCTGGCCACCGCTCAATTGATGGGGATACGCTTTGTAAATGCGCTCGACTTGCGCGAAGCCCACGCGGCCGATCACGTCGCGCGCACAAGAGCGGCACTGTTGCCACGGCAATGGACGGTGGGCCCGAATGACTTCGGCTACTTGATCACCGACGCGCATCACCGGACTGAGCGCGATCTCGGGTTCCTGATAAACGATAGAGATTGCCGCACCGCGAATCGTTTGAAGGTCCCTCTCGCCAAGCGCGAGCATGTTCGCGCCGCGAAAGAGGACCGACCCAGCAACGCGCGCCTGGCGCTTTGGCAGGAGTTGCATCAGCGCTAGGGCAATGCTGCTCTTGCCGCAGCCCGATTCGCCCATGAGTCCGAGAGTTTCTCCCGGCCGGATATGAAACGAGACCCCCTGCACTGCGGCAAAGGGATCACCCGAGCTCAGGTGATAACTAACCGACAGATCGCGGACTTCCACCAACGGCATCGACACGGGATCCCTCAGAGCACGAAAGCTTTATCTCGGAACATGGACAGGCCACTCTCGATCTTCGCGCCACACCTGTTCAGTGAAAATTCTGAAGAACTGGGGTGCGGGATTGTATAGGCCGTTCCTGCCAGGCGGATGGAACGAAGGTACTGCTGGCCTCGGTGGGCTCTTTGATGCGAGGTGTGAGGCGCCGTGCGAGGTTCAAAACGAACCATATTTCCGACCAACTAGTTCCGTTACGGGAGAGATCAGCACGATCAACCAGTGTTTCAGCTGGGCTTCCGAGGGGCTAAACCGGTAACACGTTTCTCCTCAGCGGCCATTACCCGGAGGATATTCGGCATTCCGCTTGCAAGTCTGACCCTCGAAGCGAATCACTGGCAGATGAATGACTCCGAGAATCGAAATGAATCGACGATCGGCACTGCCGAACCAAAGACTGAGATTTCCATAATCGACCTACTGCGGCTGCTTATCGAACGGCGCAGGACCGTCGCGATCGGGACAGCTGCATTCACAATATGCGCTGTAATGACGGCATTCCTTCTGCCCAATCTTTACACTGCCACGACCATAATACTGCCACCCCAGCAGGATCATTCGATGGAAGCGGCTTTGCTTTCTCAGGCGAGCAGCGGCCTGGGGATGCTGGGCTCGCTGGCGCAACAAACACTCGGGCTTAAGAACCCCAACGACATGCAAGTAGCGTTGATCGATAGCCGTACCGTTGAGGATGCCCTCATTCAGCGGTTCAACCTCCAGGATATCTATGGTGACAAACGGGAATCCGACGCTCGTAAGGAATTAGAACGCAACACCAGCATCGACAGCGGGCTGAAGGACGGGCTAATACGCATTTCGGTGACAGATGAGGACGCTGAGCGCGCAGCACAGTTGGCGAACGCCTACGTTGCCAGCTATCGAAAGCTTTCGGGTGAGCTCGCCGTTTCGGAGGCGGCCCAAAGGCGGCTTTTCTTCGAGCAGGAACTCACGAAAGAAAGCGGCAAGCTGGCCAACGCGGAAGAGGCACTCGCAACAGTCGAGCAGCAAACAGGTTTAATCGAACCGCAAGGTCAAGCGACCGCAGTTATAGAGTCCGTAGCAGCCTTGCGCTCTCAAATAGCCGCCAAAGAGGTTCAGATCGACGCGATGCGAAAATTTGCGGCCGATGAGAATCCGGATTTGCAACTTGCCGAACAGGAGTTGACCGCCCTGCAGCAGCAAATCGCGCAGTTGGGCGCGGATACCAACACGCGATCGGGGGACTTACTGATGCCAAAGGGCACGGTTCCCCAGGCAGCTCTCGAGTACGCCCGCAGACTGCGTGACGCCAAATACGAAGAAACGATCTTCAGTTTCCTAGAAACGCAATATGAATTGGCCAAAATCGACGAAGCGAAAGAGGGATCGGTTATTCAGGTGGTCGATCCGGCCGTTAAGCCGGACAAGAAATCGAGTCCGCCGCGCCTGCTAATCGCCTCCGGCGGGTTTTTCTCCGGCCTATTTCTGACCAGCATTTGGGTACTGGTCGCCGACGGCGCGGAACAAATTAGGACGAGGCTCCTGACGTGAGCACCGCGTCCAGAGCAATATATGCGGCTTTGGCGAAGCCACGCCCGCACCCCGTAAGCCTTGCGCTCGACACGTTGAATCGCCCCGTCAACGCGAAGCTGATCTTCGCTGTGATCGTTCTCCTTTCGTTCGTACCGCTGACTCTTGGCTTCGACTATCTGAACTTGCAACACAACGTTGCTCAGCGGATCACTCAGAGTTCCACGCAGATATTACTAATCGGACTATCTCTACTGATATTCGCCATAGGGTACGTGAAACTGTCCTGGAACACAGGGTGTGCCGCCGTGCTTTGCGTCTGCATCGCAGTGCTGCAAATTCTCGCTGTGACGCACAATCAGGCAGACCCTAAAAACTACGTCATGCCGCTGGCGTTTCCATTTTTTCTGCTAGCCGGTTGCGTTGCGTACTCGCTGGCAAATCGCTTGGATATTCAAACAAGAGGAAAATACGTCGCGAAGATCGTCGACGCGCTGCTGGTTTTCTTTTGTCTCGAATGCGTGACCCGGTACGCGTTTTCCCCGTTCGTTCGAACGGCGCTATACGCAGCGTACAACGATCTTCCGTCGGGAACCGTGGATTGGATCTATCGCTACAAAATGAGCGTCTTCTTCTCGGACTCCAACTATACCGGACTCGCGCTTTTGTGTCTGACGGCGATCATGCTCTCCTTCCGCAACTCGATCCGTACCCGGAAGGTTTTCCTTGGTTATGCCCTGATAGTGGCTACTCTTTCGCGCGCCGCCATCTTGGCCGCCGCGTGTCAATTCTTGATCTACAAGTTGTGGCGACGGCGAAAGTTCATTCTCGCGACGCTCGTTGTGACGTGCCCGATCGCCGTCTTTTGCCTTCTTCGTATCTACATGTCCGCGGGGCCGGAAGCATTCCGCGAGATTGACCCCAGCCTCGCGAGCAAATTCCTGATACTTCAGGGCATGATCGGCCTTTTCTCCAACGCGGACATCGTGCAAAGGCTCGCCGGGATTGGCTCCGGAAATACCCAAGGTCTGCTCGGCATCGCTGCTCACGATGTGATCGCCGTGCTTGCGTTGGAGCTCGGCTTGCTGGGATCGCTTTTGATCGCCGCCTACGTTTGGCTCTTGTCGAAGGGCTCGAGCCGCGCAGTATATCTGCTGCTTGTTCCCGTGTTGATCGCAGGCTTCGCCGCAATCGATACGTCTATTCCTTATTTCTACATAGCGCTGGGGCTGCTTGGAGCGATTAAGGATCAGCAATGACTCAACCTCTAGTCAGCGTTTTGCTACCCGCATTCAACGTCGAGCCTTACATAGCCGAGGCGTTGCGCAGCATTTTGCAGCAGAGCCTGCGCGATATCGAAGTGATTGTCGTCGACGACGGGTCAACGGATGGAACGTCCGCCATTTTGGCGCAAATCGCAGCCACGGATGAACGAGTCGCCGCCGTCAAACTCGATACCAATGCCGGGATCGTTCGCGCCTCGAACACGGGCTTGCGTTCGTGCCGGGCGCGCTACATCGCGCGCATCGATGGTGACGATATCGCCCTGCCACATCGGCTTGAAAAGCAGCTTCAATTTCTCGAGTCTCATCCAGAAATCGCTTTGGTCGGAAGCCCTACGATCACGATTAACGAAAGAGGAGAGCGCGTCGGGCAATCGCCAGTTCCCATCGGCGCAAAAGCAATCGCCGCGTGCTTGGAGCTATCTACCCCAATCCCGCACAGTTGGATGGCCCGTCGCGAAGTGTACGACGATCTCGGCGGTTACCGCGATATGACTCCCGCCGAGGACTACGACTTCCTGTTACGAGCGGTGACAGCCGGGTTCCGGTTGGCGAACCTCCCTGAGCCTCTGATGTGCACGCGCATCCGAAGCAATAGCATCAGCGACCGGGCACCTCTAGAGCAGAGGAAGGCTCACCGCTACATACAGCGGCTCTATCGGGAGAGGCTAAAGTATGGGTTTGATACGTTCTCGCGTTCGCGATACGAGCGTGCGATTTCGACAGGCCGGATAGAATCCGCGAGCTACAGGATCGCCAGTTTTCTAAAACGTGCGGCGTTCGCCAAACCTAGCGTTGCAAGGCGCTTCTTCTATTTTGCTCTCATCGCTATGGTTTCACCGGAATACGCGCGGTACTTCCTCAAACGCCTGCGATGGCGATTCGCACTGAGGTCTTCGGGAGCGTAATGGCGATGGCCCGGCGCCTGCTTATTATCGTCTCGACGCTGAAGCGCTGCGGTCCGGTCGCGGTCATTTTCGGTGTCGTCAAACACCTTGATGCGGAGCGGTACCAAGCAGCGATCCTGACTCTTTCGCCTGAACCAGCAGAAAGCGATGCACCCAAGTTCCAAGCGCTTGGCGTTCCGCTTTTCGCACTAAACAGAGCTCGGTGGACGATTCCGGCCGTAATCGGCGGCATTCGAAGAACACACAACTCGATCGGCGCCGATATCGTCCACTGTCACGGGATTAGGCCGGATTTGTTCGTGGCGTTAGCCAGAACGTCCGCGCCGTCAGTCTCCACAATCCATTCGGACCTGCCGGTGGATTATGCCCTTCGATACGGATCTCTAGCAGCACGGCTGATGGCGCTTTCGCACTTCGCTGCCCTGCACAGTTTCCACTCAGTTGCGGCCGTTTCAGACGCCGTGAGGCAACGAGCAACGCGACACGGAATTCGCGCGATAACGATCGAAAACGGAGTAGACCTCGATATCTATCGTCCTCCGCAGAGCCGTCAGGCGATTGATCAATTGCGCGCGCAACTCGAGTGGCCGCTCGATAAGGTGGTCGTACTCCACGCCGGGCAGTTAGTCAGCGGCAAGCGCGTGGCGCAAGTCGTACGTGGATTCCTGCGCTCACAACTCTCGCGCCGAGGGATTCTAGTATTGGCCGGGGATGGCCCCCTGCGTTCTACTTGCGAGAAAGTGGCGGGTGGAGCTCGTAACGTGGTGTTCCTGGGCGATCGCCCGGATGTTTCTCGGCTGATGGCTGCGGCGGATGTGGCGATTTCTGCTTCTTC
This sequence comes from Candidatus Acidiferrales bacterium, assembly GCA_030044295.1. Taxonomy (GTDB): domain Bacteria; phylum Acidobacteriota; class Terriglobia; order Acidiferrales; family UBA7541; genus Palsa-295. Next base: position 9,003 of record JASHWB010000242.1, on the reverse strand, counting down.
TTCGGAAGGCTTCGGCTTATCGGTGACCGAGGCCTGCGCGTCGGGATTGCTAGTGTTGGCTTCTTCGATCCCGTTCCACAGCCGAATGTTCGAGCTGTTTCCCAATCAGGTGGTTTTGTTTGACTATCGTTGTGCAGACAGTATAGCGCGCGCTTTAGACCAGTACGTCCGTAGACATCGCGAACCATTCGCCATCTGCGAATCATCCCGCGCCCTGATTTCCTCAAGACGCATGTCCGAGCAATACCAGGCTCTCTACGACTGCGCCTCTGGCGTACGAATATGAATTATTCAGTGCTTATGTCCATATACGACGGAGAGCAGCCTGAATTTCTGCGCCAGTCGCTGGATAGCTTGGCTGCGCAAAATTTGCGGGCGGATCAGGTCGTCGTCGTCAAGGATGGTCCACTTAAGAAGAATTTGGAGTCAATGCTTGAGTCTTACGGCGATGTCCTGCCGATCACGACTGTGCAGTTGGAGCAGCGCCGGGGTCTCGGGCCTGCCCTGAGGGCCGGTCTCTCAGCTTGCGGCAATGAAATCGTAGCGCGAATGGACTCGGACGACATTTGCCTGCCTCAGCGATTCGAAAGACAACTTGCATTCCTTGAATCTAACCCGCACGTCGCCGTTGTGGGCACGGCAATCGGCGAGTTCACCGATGATCCGGGCACGATCGCGGCCATTCGACGCCCACCCTGCGAAAGCGCGCGCGTCCGACGTTTCGCGAAATTCAGAAATCCGCTGAACCATATGACTGTGATCTTCCGCAGATCGGCCGTCCTGGCTGCCGGCGGCTACCGCGATTTTCCTGGCCTGGAGGATTATGACCTCTGGGTTCGGATGCTCGCTCGCGGAATGGAAATCCGAAATCTGCCTGAAATTTTGGTTCTGGCGAGGTGCGGGAGTGGAATGGCGAAAAGGCGCGGCGGCCTCGCATACGCAAGAAGCGAGCTTCGGCTTTACCGCCAATTTCAAAACATTGGGTTCATCTCAGCACCTGAGTTCGCGCTGAGCGTTCTAGTTAGGATCCCAGTCCGGGTCATGCCCGCGCTGCTAAGACCAATCGTTTATCGGAAATTCTTACGGCAGGAAGCCACGTCTCCGTGCTCAAAAACGGCATAGCGCAGGTAAGACATCTTCTCGGCCTCGATGGCGCCGTCGCCTACACGGTGCTTGCCCGTCTGTTCAATATGGTGGGCAGCGTGGGCACAGTGCTGCTGATCATCCATTTCCTGAATCCGGTGGAACAGGGCTACTACTACACGATCTTCGCTTTGGTGGCGCTGCAGGCGGTTTTCGAGCTGGGCTTTTCGTTCGTAGTGCTGCAAATGGCCGCGCACGAACGCATTCATTTGATACTACACGCCGACGGCACGATTGATGGCGACCCAGTCGCGCACGCCCGGTTGGCATCGATTCTGCAGAAGACGCTGCGCTGGTACGCGGCTGCCGCCGCGGTGATGTGGATCGTGCTGCTGCCCGGCGGGATGGTTTTCTTTTCGTTCCGCGACCACGGAACGCATGTCGCATGGACTGGTCCGTGGGTTGTGGCGGTGTGTGCATGCGTCACGATGTTCCTGATGGACCCGATCTTCTCGTTCCTTGAGGGGTGTGGACAGGTGCGAGAGGTGGCCGCCGCAAGGTTCTGGCAATCGGTAGCGGTCATCGCTGCGTCGTGGAGTTCTCTGGCAACGCACCATGGTTTATATGCTCCGGCGATCGTGATGCTGGGATATGCGGGCGTGGCGGCCGCTTTCGTTTGGACGCGACGGCGGCTGCTGCTCGGGCTCGTGCGCCACAAGACTGCGGAGCACAGTATCTCGTGGCGGCGTGAGATTTGGTCGTTTCAATGGCAAATTGCGGTGAGCTGGCTGTGTGCGTATTTCACGATGCAGGTTTTCACGCCCTTGCTGTTCGCGTTTCGGGGGCCGGTGGAGGCCGGACAGATGGGCTTGTCTCTAAGCATTACCGGTTATCTTTCCACGCTCGCGCTGTCGTGGACGTCAACAAAAGCGGCTCCCTTTGGGCAGATGGTGAGCGGCAGGCGCATCGCGGAGTTGCGCAGCTATTTCTTCCGGACATTCCGTCAGTCCTCGGCTGTGCTGGCTGCAATGTCGGTGGCGTGCGAGGCCGGCGTAGTCGGACTGCACTATGCCTTTCCCTGGTTGGCCGAACGAATGGTGACTCCGTGGATTTTCGCATTGCTGATTCTTGCGGCGTGTGGGCGCTTCGCCGTGCAAACCATGGCGATCTATCTGCGGTCGTTTAAGCGCGAGCCATTCCTTGTGCAATCGATCGTCGTCGCCGCACTGACTCTGCTGTTTTCGTTTGCGGTGGTGGGCGCATGGGGCAGCACTGGGCTTGCGTTCGTCTTTCTCCTCTGCACGGGAGTCATCGGAGTAGCGCTGGCAGTTAGAAGATTTCAGTCTTGGGAGATCGACAACGGGGCGGAAGTGATCGGAACCGCGAATTCGGAAGGATGAAATATGAGAGCACCGCGTAAAGTGATCGGAACCGGGACGCTGCTGTTCATTGTCGCCCTTACGCCACGTTTCTTGTGCGCGCAGGTCACCAGCACCGGACAAACCCAATTGCAATACCCAGCTCCCCAGCAGGCGCCGATAGTTCCTACAGCCGAACAGTGCGCGGCCAATCCAAATACGCCGGGATGCGATCAATCGCTCAGAAATGCCTCCGCCCTCTCGGTTCAGCAGACAGCGCTCCCCAATAGCATGAATCCTCCGCCTTCAATCAGTACCGGCCCGAGTCCGGCGGCCGAACAACCGAGCAACGTTGGATCTCGGCAGAGCGCCCCATCTCAGCCGCCTACGGAATTTCAGCTGATGGTGGCCGATTCGGTTGGCCGAATGTTGCCGATCTACGGCAGCAGCTTGTTTCGGAAATCACCGAGCACTTTTGCGCCGCTGTTGAATGTGCCAGTGCCCGCAACTTACGTAATCGGGCCGGGCGATGAGCTGTACATCCAGATTTGGGGGCAAGTCAATGTGGAGCTACACGCTTCCGTTGACCGTGATGGCGCAATTTACATTCCGAAGCTAGGGAGCATCACGGTCGCCGGTGTTCAGTATGGTGATCTCAGTGGATTTCTTCGTCAGCGAATCGCGCGGATCTACCGCAACTTTGATATTACCGTGACGCTCGGCAAACTGCGGGCGATCGATATCTACGTCACCGGAGACGCACGCGCTCCGGGCCGTTACACGATCAGTTCGCTCAGCACCCTCGTGAACGCTGTATTTGCCACGGGCGGGCCATCATCCGCCGGGTCCATGCGACATATCGAAGTTGAACGCAACGGCAAGGTGATCAGTGACTTCGATATGTACGACCTTTTGTTGAAGGGAGACAAGTCGAATGACGTGCAATTGCTGCCAGGCGATGTCATTTACATTCCGAGGGTCGGCGCACAGGTGGCGATCGCCGGCAGTGTCAACGTGCCAGCCATCTATGAGCTTAGAGGCGATACGGCCTCGCTGGCCGACGCCATTTCCTTAGCGGGCGGATTGAACGAAGTCGCCGATGCGACCAGGTTAACGGTCGAGCGAATCGATAACCATGAGGTCCGCAGCGTCACGGAGTATTCATTCAAAGATGCCGAAACTGAGCGAGTTAAAGGGGGCGACGTGGTTGACGCGCTCCCTATAGTTCCAAAGTTCGACAACGCAGTTACGCTTCGTGGCAATGTGGCGAATCCAGGCAGGTACCCGTGGCACCCGGGGATGAAAATTTGCGACCTCATCCCTGACAAGCAGATGCTCCTAACGAGAAGCTACTGGCAAGCTGAAAACCGACTGGTGAAGGAACCTGGGACAGAACCCGGTCTCGCCAATTCGGCGGTCAATGATGCAACACCGGAACAAGCGAAGCCTTTGGCATTACAGCAAGAAGGGACTCCGACCGCACAGACCGGGATAACTGGTTCCCGCTTACGCACGGAAGTAAAGCTGGGGGCGCCCGAAATTAACTGGGATTACGCCGTGATCCAGCGCCTCGACCCGGTCGATTTGTCCACTCACTTGATCCCGTTCTCGCTGCGGAAAGCCGTGCTGGAGCACGATCCAGATGCCAATCTTTCCCTTGAACCGGATGACGTCGTAACGATCTTCTCGCAAAGAGACATGGCTGTATCGCAGGCAAAGCAAACGCTTTTCGTACGCATCGAGGGTGAGGTAAACGCACCTGGCGTTTATCGCGTACAGCATGGTCAGACGCTGCGCGATCTCTTGAAGATGGCCGGCGGCCTCACTCCAAACGCGTATTTGTATGGAGCACAGTTCAGCCGCGAATCGGCTCGGACCGATCAACAAGCGGCCCTCGACAGGACAGCTAGAGAATTGGAGGAGCAAGTTCGAGAGCAATCCATCGCGAATGCCCGATCGAATCCCGATGAGGCTGCGTCGCTCGCCGCTCAATCACAAGCCCGGGAAGCCTTGGTCCGCGATTTGCAAACGGCGAAGGCTACCGGTCGCGTGGTACTGGCATTGAGGCCAACAGATGATTCGCCAGCGATGATCCCGCCGATCATTCTTGAGGATGGGGATCGACTCTTCATTCCACCCAAAAGCCAAGTTGTCAGCGTGGTCGGATCTGTATTCAATCAAAGCTCTTTCGTGTACCGCAGAAATGCAACGGTTGATTATTACCTGCAACAGTCGGGCAATGGCGATCGAAATGCCGACATGAAGCACGTGTTCCTTGTCCGCGCGAACGGATCGGTTTTGAGCGGATCCGTCCGCGAATACGGCTGGTGGAGCAGGAGCGTGAAATCACTTGACGTGCTGCCTGGCGACGTAATCGTTATTCCACCGAAGCTTCAGGTTGGCGGTACCGCGAAGGCCATCAGGGACTGGGCTACCGTCGCATCACAAGCTGCGGTTGGTGCAGCCGTAATCGCGGTGCACTAAACCCTCCGTTCGGTTTCCGTCCTTTCGCCCCATCCCGACTCGGCACAATGCAGGTCCGATTCGGGAACCTTCAATTTTCTCACCGAGCATAGAGCGTCTTGAGCGCGCAGTAACCCTCCGTTTTGCACACATTTTCAGCAGTTCTCTCTAATTTTGCGAAGAAAGCGTTTGGAGTCGAATGTGCAATGCCAAGCGAAGACGTGCCGAGACTTCGTTTGCGTTTCGGAACGTTACTAGTCGAGAACGATCTCTCACAGCCCGGCTGCGTTCACTGGAGCGTTGTCCGGGGGATTTCGGCCCTAATTCCGCGAGGACGTCTTTGGGTGCGTTTTCTTGAGCGGTTATTCGAGCAATGTACGTTCCCCGGAGAACGAGCAAAAGCAGCTCTTTGCAGATGGAAGGACCCGTGCGAACACATTACTGGAGTAAGTCTTTGCAGAAACGCGCGTTCGACATGATGGTGTCTGCCGCTCTGCTTTCCGTAACTATCGTGATGGGCGCGATCGTATGCGCCCTAGTGAAGATGACGTCGAAGGGCCCGGCGCTGTTTTGCCAGCGGCGTGTAGGTCTTAACGGCGAACTGTTCACGCTTTACAAGTTCCGCACAATGCTGGCGAATAGCGGGGGCGTTGGACTCACCCGCGATGGCGATGTCCGCCTGACAAAAGTTGGCAAGATTCTTCGCAAATTGAAATTCGATGAGATACCGCAGTTCTACAACGTCTTGCGTGGCGATATGAGCTTGGTTGGTCCGCGTCCGAAATCGCCGGAATATTCCGTCGCAAGCGATTGGCAGTATCGCCCAGGCATTACGGGATTGGCGACACTGGCCTTTCGGCACGAAGAAGAGTTGCTTGGAAACGTTCCCGCGCACGAGCTCAGTGCATTTTACGACGCCGAGGTCAAACCCCTGAAAGCTAGACTCGATCGTTGGTACATGCATAGAGCATCCTTCTTTTCCGATGTGATCGTCATCTGGAAAACCGCCGCCTCATGTATCGCTCCGAGCCCGTTGCGGCGACTCAGAACAACGCGTCAAATTTCGCTTCGCCTTCCGGTTAGGATCGCTGAGCAGGACGGAATAGCCATGTCGCTGGAGATCGAATCGGTTGAATAGCTGTGAAATAGCTCTACTCCTGCTTGCCTGCCTTCTCTCGAGCGCCTCGAACGCGTATTCGCAAGGGCGAAACAGACTCGTAGATCCACCCGAAGAAGTGACCGCATCCGGTGTGGGATCGCCATTCGTCGAGTTGGATAGCTGGATTTATCCGTCGATTGAGCGTTTGGCCGCTCTTGGTTACATTCACACCGCATTTCTCGGACAACGGCCATGGACGCGCGTCGAGTGCGCCGGCTTCGTTTCTGAAGCTGGCAAAAGCATTTCTGGCGATTCGCCTCTCGAAGTTCGGCAACTTTACTCCGCGTTACTCGCAGAGTTTCAGCCGGAGATTGCCGGATCTCCAAGAGTTTCGCCGCAAATCGAGTCGATTTACACAGACGTGACTGCCATAAGCGGCCAGCCATTGAACGACAGTTATCATTTTGGGCAGACGATCATCAATGATTTCGGCCGGCCCTATCAGGAAGGCTTCAATAGCTTCGACGGCTTCTCCGCCTACCTCACAGCCGGGAGATTCGTAATTTACACGCGCGAGGAGTTTCAACACGCTCCATCTGCGGCAGCCTATCCGCTCTCATTGCGCCAGTTCATGGCTGCAATTGACGACGATCCTCTTCAGCCGCCCGCACCAGTCCCAAGCGCCAACGAATTCCGGCTGCTCGATACGTACGTCGGCTTGAACCTTGCTGGATGGCAGTTGTCGTTTGGAAAACAGAGTCTATGGTGGGCGCCGGACGACGGTGGTGCGCTCTTGGTTAGCGATAACGCTGAACCAATATATATGTTCCGAGCCAGCCGTACTGTCCCATTCGAGTTGCCGTGGCTGCTCCACCGCCTCGGACCGGCAAAGATCGATGCTTTTTTCGGCAAGCTTTCGGGGAATGGATTTCCGCCGAGGCCCCTAGTTCACGGCGAGAAAATTACATTCAAACCGACCCCGAATCTCGAGCTGGGATTTAGTCGAACTTCTGAATTCAGCGGCGTTGGGCGTCCGCTCACGTTCCTTTCGCTGTTCCGCAGCTACACGATGTTTACGTCTGGCGCTGGCGAGCCGCCTAATCAGAATCCCGGAAAGCGCACTGGCGGCTTTGATGCCTCCTATCGTGTTCCATTCCTTCGCGACTGGTTGACAGTGTACGGCGATTCTCTTTCAGATGACGATCCTTCGCCGCTCGCGAACCCCTCACGTGCGGCTCTCAGCACTGGATTCTATATGGCGCGGCTCCCCGGCCTACCCAAAATAGACCTGCGCGCGGAGGCCGTCTATACCGACGCGCCAAACGGCGAGGTCGGCGGACACTACGTCTACTTCGACAGCTTCTACCATGACCTGTACACGAATAAGGGAAATCTCATTGGAAGTTGGATAGGGCGGGAAGGAACTGGATTTCAATCATGGTTGACGTACTGGGCTGGCGCGAAAGATAGCATCCAACTTGGCTATCGGCACGTGACCGTCTCAAAAGACTTCATTCCAAACGGCGAATCAGTGAACGACATGTCCGCACAGTTCAAGTGGCGGTTGACCGATGAGATGAGTATCACCACCTCAGTCCAGTACGAACGATGGTTTGCGCCGATTCTCGCGTCGTCGGCACAAACGAACTGGACTTCAGCAGTTAACGTGACGTTTCGGCCCAAGTCAGGCCGTCCGTAGAGCCCGCGTTCCAAGGGAAAACTAAAATATACGGCCGATTTTACGGGCGCTGAATCATTTCCAGGCGATTACCAGCCGAATCAACCGCGATGCCGATCATGATGCCGGTATTGCCGAACGCGCGAGGTTCGCCTTCCATCGAACCTCCAGCTGACTTGATTGCGGCAACGGTTTTCGCCATATCCTTCACAGTGAGGACCAGGTGTGGAACGGGATCCTTCAAGTCATTCGACGCGCGATGCATGATCACGATCGGCACGCTCTTATTGGCCTTGGCTTCATCGACCGTGGCGCCGAAGTTCAAGAAAATCTCCGCTCCTCCAGGCGCGCCAATGCGATTCACCTCCTGCATTCCGAACGCGGCCTCGTAAAATTTCGCCAGCGCCTCCTGATCCTGCGCCCCGATTCGTGCCGCATTCAGCGACACTTGCGCGTGTGCGGCGCTCACGAGAAGCAGCGCGGCGGCTACTGCAACTACAGCTGTGCATATTTTCTTCATGGGAATCTCCTCCGGGCGCGTCTTTAATTCTTACCGACGGGGGCGCGACCCGCGCTTCGCATATCGTAGCCAGCCTTCATTGGCTGTGAAATCCTATCCGCCAAAGCCTCAAACTTCAACAGCGTTCGTGAAATTGGACGAATCAGAGTCCCCGCCCGGAATTCCATGGATTCGTGTTCCTAAATAAGCGAATTTCGGGAATAATCCCGCCCGGGGGAAACTTTGAAAAATGCAGTGCGTAGCCTCTGGCTCGCGGCTACCTCTCTAGCCGTTATCGCCGCTTTCGTTCTTGTGCCGTCCTGTCTATCCGCGGTCGATTTGCCGCACGTGCGGTTTGAAAACGGGGCCGGGCAGCTGATCGTGAACGGACGCCCGTTTCTGATCCTCGGCGGCGAGCTCGGCAACTCCTCCGCGGAAACCGCTGCGCAGGCTGACGCCATCGTTCCAAAGCTCGCCGCGATGCACTTCAATACCATCCTTATGCCCGTTAGCTGGGAGGATGTGGAGCCCCAAGAGGGTAGCTTCGAGTTTGCGCTCCTCGACCATTGGATCGAAACGGCGCGGCAACACCAGATGCATCTGGTATTGCTCTGGTTCGGAAGCTGGAAGAATGGCTTTTCCAACTACGCGCCGTCATGGGTGAAATCAGATCCCAATCGCTTTCCTCGAGCCAAGTCGATCGACGGAACCCCACTCGAGATTCTCTCAACTGTATCAGCGGAAACGCGTCGCGCGGATAGCCAGGCATTCGCCGCCCTGATGCTCCATATCAAACAGGAGGATTCGCAGCAAGAGACTGTGC
>JASHWB010000241.1 GCA_030044295.1 Candidatus Acidiferrales bacterium | reverse complement strand
TTGCGCATGGTCGAAGGTCTCGAAGAGCACGACGACGTCCAGCACGTGTACGCCAACTTCGACATCGACGAAAAGGAAATCCAGGCCGCCGTCGCCTCGTAGCCTTGGGTTGCGCGCTGCGAGACGCGCGCTAGAGCGGCCCGGCAACGTTTCTGCCTAACGCCTGCCCTCTGGCGCGATGATTTCTTTCCGGTATCCGGCTCTTCAAATTTCTCTACCGTCCGCTTCGCTCCTCCCGTACACTTGCGCCGTCGATGATTTCTCATCCTCAGCGCTCGCCCAACAATCACAAGCTACGCGTTCTCGGAGTCGATCCCGCCGTTGCCGGCGCTATCGGCTATGGCGTGGTTCAGATCGAAGGCTCGCTCGCCACGTGCATGCGTTTCGGCGCGCTGAAGCTTCCGCGCCAGCTCACTTTCGCGTTCCGCCTGCGGGAAATCCACTGCCTCATCGCCGGCCTGGTCGAGCAGTTCCACCCGGACGCCGTCGCCGTCGAATCCGTTTTTACTTCGCTCAACATGGGCACCGCGCTCAAGCTCGCGGAGATGCGCGGCGTCGTCTTGCTCGCCGCAGCCCAGGCGCAAATTCCCGCGCATAGTTATTCGCCGCGCGAGATCAAGGCCAGCGTCGCCGGTTTCGGAGCCGCCTCCAAACAGCAGATTCAACAGATGGTCCGCTCGCTGCTCAATCTGGACGTGATCCCCGAGCCCGCCGATGCTTCCGACGCGCTCGCCGTCGCCCTATGCCACGCGCATCTCTCCCGCGCGCGCGAGCGCCTGGCTCCCGCTGCGCATTCCTCAGTTTCTCCGCGCTCGCCGCGGCCCTCCTACTCTGTGCGAGCCGTGGTCCGCCACTGAGCGCCCGAACATCGGAACGGGGCGTCACGCAAGCATCGAAATCCAGAATTCTGATTGACGCTGCGCACCTTCACCCATTTGCGGTAAGCTAGCTTCTTGCAAGATGCTCTCGCGGCTCCAATCGGCTCGGATGTGGACGCTCGTATTCGTCCTGTTTCTTGCCGCGCCTCTATTGGGCGCGCAGGCGGCCTCTGCCAGCGAACCCACCATCGTCTTTCGCAAAGTTTTTAAATCCAGCTACCCCGAATACGTCGAAATCAAGGTGCCCGAGAACGGCGCTTGCACCGCCGACATTCGCCAAATTTCCGACGATCCCAGCCCGCAGCCGTTTCAGCTCAGCCAGTCCGTTGTGCAGCGCATCTTCGATCTTGCGAGCGAGCTTCACGATTTCAACGGTGTGAACCTCGAAATTCACCGCCGCATTGCCGACCTTGGCGAGAAAACCTTCATCTACCAGAACGGCGCACAGGTGTATCAAACCAGCTTCAATTACTCGACGAACTCGTCCGCCCAGCAACTCCTCGATCTGTTCGAGAATCTCACGCGCGAGCAGATCGATTTTTCCGATCTCCAGCGCACCATGCAATACGACCATCTCGGCGTGTACGACGTTGTGCAGCGCGTCGAAAAGGACTACGACGATAAGGTCCTCCCCGATCCTTCCGCGTTGCTGCCCGCTCTCGATAAACTCGCCGCAGATAACACCTATCTCGATATCGCTCGCGATGTTGCCCGCACCGTTGCCGGCCGCATCCGCACCGGGCGCTAACGCGCCTGACACTCGGTTTTGGCCACTACGTACCCCTGTCACAGCCGAAGCGTATCCTTCCCGGAATGTAGCGCCGCGCTTCAGCGCGGTGGGCGAGCAATGCTCGTAATACGAGTAATCACACCCTCGTCCCTCCTGCTCGCGACGCTTGCGACTTTTCTGCCCGCCGCGCCTGGTCCTGGTATCCGCACCGTTGACCGATCGTTTCGTTTTACATGCTCCGCTAGTGACTTCTCGGGAATCGGCGCTAAACTATGCGGTGCTAACTCAGCAATCTGCTTTCGGCCATGACTAGAACCGCTGCATTAGCGCTGCTCCTGTGCGCGTTCCTGGCGCCGCCGGCGCTCGCCTTCCACGATCACCTCAGCCCTGAACAGGTCCGCGAAGCCTACTTCATCGGCCGCGACCAGAATCAACGCGACGCTTTCTTTGCCAAATACGTTCACTCCCCGCAATTAGCTGATACCGGTCCTGACGTAGCTTCCATCGAATTTCAGACGCCGTACGAACAGGTCGCCCTTCGCGCTCGCGACAATGTATGGAGCAATTATTTTCCCCCAGACGCTGAACAGGATTACGAATCCCATCCCAGCGAAGTGATCGTTCGCATCCTGATTTATGAGACGCAGACGTTCTACTTTTCCGCCACCGATGCCCAGCCCGATACAGCCGGTTTCACGTTCCGCATTTCGCAGGACAATCACGGCATCGACTACGCCAAAGTGACTGTCGAGGGCACGCTCCCGGTCGGCGCGGGATCGAATGGCTCGGGAGCTTTTGACGGCATGGATATCCAACTCCACTTCAACGCCGCCCAATTCAAGTCCGATGATCCGGTAACCGTCGAAGTCCTCGCGTCCAACGGCCAAACCTACTCCAGCACCTTCGACCTCACCCAACTTAAATGAATCGCATCACCACAGCCGGCATGCGTCTTCGTTCATTCCTCGCGTCTGTCGTCGCTTTTGCTGTGTCGGCCGCGTTGGCCCCCGTCGCTCTCGCCTTTCATCATCACCTCAGCCCCGAAGACGTCCGCGAAGCTTACTTCATCGGCCGCGACCAGAATCATCGCGGCGCCTTCTTTGCCAATTACGTCCACTCTCCGCAGTTGCCTGATACCGGTCCGGACCTCGCCAGCATCGAGTTTCGCACTCCCTACGAGCAAGTCGCCATTCGCGCGCGTGATGCCAGCGACGACTACTTTGCTCCCGACGCCGCGCAGGACTATGTCGAGCATCCGATTCACGAAGTCATTGTTCGCGTCCTGATTTTCGATACACAAACGTTCTACTTCCATGGCAATGCATCGGCAGCGGATGCAGCCAGGACGTTCAAGTACCTCATCTCGCAGAATGGTCGTCAGCTCGAACCCAGCAAACTCACCGCAGACGGCACGGAGACCCTAGGTCTCGGTTCGGCGGGCTCAGGCGTTGAGCCGGGAATCGACGTTCACCTGCACTTCGACACCTCGCAATTCAAATCCGACGACCCCGTCACGGTCGAAGTCCTCGCGCCCACCGGCCAAACCTACTCCACCACCTTCGACCTCGCCCAACTCAAATGACTCGTATCATTACATCCAGTATGCGTCTCCGTTCATTCCTCGCGTCCGTGGTCGCTTTTGCTATGTCGGTCGCGTGGGCCCCCGTCGCTCTC
>JASHWB010000240.1 GCA_030044295.1 Candidatus Acidiferrales bacterium | reverse complement strand
CGCATGTGCGACTGGATCGAGCGGATGGTCTTCGGCTTGCCTGCGGAAAGCAGCGATCGCGCCGTCGTAATCTCGCGCGCCTTCGAGCGCGGCTCCCAAATAATTGCCGGCCTGCTCGTCGGCGGGATTCGTTTCGAGCTGTTTGCGAAACGCCGAGATCGCATCGGGGTAATTCTTGAGATGAAGGTATGCGAGGCCTAAATCGCTCCGTGCGTCCTTCTGCTTCGGATCGATTTGCAGCGCACGCTCGAAGAGCGGAATGGCCGATTGCGCGTTGCCCGCGCTCAGCGAAGCCTCGCCCGCGGCGACCATTTGCTCCGGTGTGACGGAGGCGGGAAGCGAAGGCTCTCCCGGGCCGGTGTACTCGATCGACAGCGGTTGATTCTGATCGAGCGAAACCGCCCGAGTAAATGCGGCATAGTCCGTCAGACGCGCGGCAGGAAGCTCGCGCATTTTGAAGCTGAGCGAACGCTCCGCCGAAAAGACGCGGCCCGCAAATACGTAGCTCGATTGGAAGTCCGCGAAGTCGCGCGAGACGGAAGTGCCGGCGGGCGGCTGGGCAGCGAAATGCTCCGGCAGTTCAAGGCGCAACTTGACCGTAACTGTGAGCGGGCTTCCAATATCGATCGGTTCGCTGTGGTTCTGCGGTGGATTTGGCAAACCGATTACCAGAAGCGGTATAGGAGTCGTGGTTGATTTTGCGGACCACTCGAAGAAATTCGATTCCGTAAAATCAATGTCGAACCCAAACGGACTCTCGAAATCGGTGAGGTTCTCGGGTTTCACAGAGGAAACCTCACCGCGGATCCCGTCGAGAGCAAGTACCGTCTGTCCGAGTGCATTCCACTGTGATTGCGCCGTACTCTGAAACGCCAAGCGCAATGCGAGTTCCGTATCACCGAGAAGCGAATAATGGATGCGTCCAGCGAGCTTTCCGAGCGGCGAGATGCTGGCGTCGATGTCCACTCGCTGTACCGATTTGAAAGGCGGGTCGGCCGGCGTCGTGACGATTCGCCCGGGGCCATCTGGCGCGACCAGCAGAGCGGGTTTGCCGCGCAGCGGAGCGGGCAGCAGTCCAAATGGCGCAAGGCCCACGCTCGAATCCATCCAGACGGTACGGTTGCCGAGCGGGACGACCATCAGAACGTGCTGGAATTGCGCGGGCGAAGGCACCTCCAGGTCGAGCTTGCGCGTGTAGGGAACAAGCGCCGCGTCTGCATGAAAGCCTGCAGCTTCAAGCATCGCAGCGAACAGCGCGTGTTCATCTTTCGCGTCGGCGTAGCCGCTGGAAAAGACTTCGGCGGCGCTGCGAGGCTGGTATCCGTCAGCGCCAAACGCAACTTGGGCGTGACGAACAGATTTCGAAACGTAATCGTACAGCGCCTGAATCTTAGCAAAGTCGCTCGCGGCGCCTTGTGTCAGCTCGGTGGTTTTCGCGCGAATGGCTGCGTCGGGCTCAGAGCGGCCGCGTTCGAGCGATGCATACCACTGCGCCACTTGCGCCCAGCTGGTGAACGACGTGAGTTGTACGTCGGGTGAACGCCCTTCGTCTGGCGTCGCCTCGGTGCCAGACTCTTTTGCGCCGCGCCACGAATTTCCGCCGGCACGATTCCACAGATAAATCGCGCGATCACCGGCGACGATTCTTTTGTACGCAAAATGCGGCGACCGCACGATCACAGCGCGATTGGCCGGCACATTGATCTCGAGTCGTTCGTCGCGCGCCCGCGCGCCGTTGAGAAAATTGTGCTCGAACCAGAATTGCCCGCGCGCCGCAGGGGTGACGATGTGCGTGACGATTTCGTATTCCAGCGTGTCGCCGATGGCCAGCATAGGAAGCGCCACGTGAAATTCATGCTCGCCGGAATTGACGACATTCTTTTTTGCGTTGGATGAGTCGTTCGCCGGCAGATCCGTTGCCGCGTTCGCTGGTGAATGGATCACTGAGCCATCTGGTTTGCGGACGCGCAGATAGCCAAGCTGCATTTTCTCCGCAGCCGAGTCGTAATTGAACGAGAGCGCACGCAGCTGCTGCGCGCCCATGGCGCTTTCGATGTGCATTCGCACGGAGAGATCGCGCTCGCCCGTGCCATCCTTTTCAAAGCGCACGGACGTGATGTACTGTTCGACCGCAACGTCTCGTTGCTGATTTCCTTCCCCGCGGTCCGCTGCGGCTGGCGAGTTTGCCCGCGATCCGGCATTGGCGCCCGCCGCCTGACCTTCCAGGGACGCTCTTGTCGAAGGCGGGTGCGTTTGCGCGAACGCCATGGCGGCCCCAAGGAACACACATACCAGCGGCAAAATGCGGCGCATCATTCTTGCTCCGGACGTACCCAGGGCATGCCCCGTGTGGAAAACTCGGAGACCCAGTTTAGGTGGGTTAGGGCCTGAGGGTAAAGCCATGATTGCCCCGAAGGATACCGTTTACTAATTGCCTTCGCCGAAGGCTGGCGGCTGGATGACCAACCGCGAAGCGGCGCTCATCTGAACATCGTGGGATCGGCACTTCGAAATAAGCACTTTAACAATCATAAACTTACGAAAGAATTCACAGCTGGCCAAAGAGGGTACTAAAACTAACCTGCCGACAGCCGTCGGAGGCTCAATCTACCCTACCGCCCCCTCCATAACGCACCCGATTGGGCGTGCTTTGGACCGCAGGGAGTTCACTCGCGACGGGTGAGTGGAAACCGCGCCACAGCCCGACAGTAAAAATTTTCACGGGTGTTACAGGTTGACACGAGTCTTTTCTTTTCCTATACTTGCGCGGTTGTGCTGGGGCCTTGGGGCCCGGTGTTATGAAAGGGAAGTCCTTCCATCCCGGAACAGAGAGCGAAGGAACGGGACAGGGAGGAGCGGCCATAATGGGGCGCCAGCCCCGCAAAGCCGCGTAAGCCTCTCCGCAGTTTTGCAGATGCAGTTCACTCCTCGGGGTGAAGCGTCGGCGGAGTACCTGGTAGATCCTTCGGATCACCGATCAGGGGCGACCTTTTCTGTTCATTCACCCGCTCAGTTCCGCGCGGGCGAATTCGCGGCGCATCGATTAACGCGGAATTAAAAATAGTTTTGCAAGCGAACGGGGGAGAAGAGTGCCGACGTTCTCACAATTAGTGCGCCACGGGCGCGAGCAAATCCGGACGAAGACGAAATCTCCGGCGCTCGAAGGCTGCCCGGAAAAGCGCGGCGTGTGCGTTCGCGTTTATACCCAGACGCCGAAAAAGCCCAACTCGGCGCTTCGTAAAGTGGCTCGTGCGCGGCTCACCAACAGCGCGGAAGTGACCACCTACATCCCCGGGATCGGGCACAACTTGCAAGAGCACTCGATCGTGTTGGTGCGCGGGGGCCGCGTGAAGGATTTGCCGGGCGTTCGCTATCACATCGTCCGCGGCACGCTGGATGCCGCGGGAGTCGAAAATCGTAAGCAGGGGCGCTCCAAATACGGC
Organism: Candidatus Acidiferrales bacterium; assembly: GCA_030044295.1. Lineage (GTDB taxonomy): Bacteria > Acidobacteriota > Terriglobia > Acidiferrales > UBA7541 > Palsa-295. The sequence goes on along the minus strand of JASHWB010000240.1, from coordinate 3,023 downwards.
GCCAAGCGGCCCAAGGCCGCGCAGAAGTAAGGCAGGAGATCAGGAATGCCACGTAAAGGCTGGGTGCTACGCCGCAAGATTCCGGGCGATCCGGTGTACGGAAGCGACTTGGTCCAGAAATTCATTTCGAGCATGATGTACGACGGGAAGCGTTCCACGGCGCAAACGATTTTCTACAAAGCGATGGACCAGGTGGCGCAGAAGGCCAACGACGATGCGCTGAAGATTTTCAAGAAGGCCATCGAAAACTGCAAGCCTGTTCTGGAAGTCAAATCTCGGCGCGTCGGCGGCGCGAACTACCAGGTGCCCGTGGAAGTAAATCCGTTCCGGCGGCAATCGCTGGCAATCCACTGGCTGGTGGGATACGCGCGGGACCGTTCCGGGAAATCGATGATCGATAAGCTCGCGGATGAGATCCTGGATGCCGCCAATGGGCGCGGCGGAGCGGTGAAGAAGCGAGAAGACGTTCACCGCATGGCGGAGGCGAACAAGGCTTTCGCGCACTATCGCTGGTAAAAGGAGCGCTGGTAAGCGGGCAATTCGGGGAAGACCTAAGAACCAAGGGACATGGCAAGGCAAGTACAACTCGATCAGACGCGCAACATCGGGATCATGGCGCACATCGATGCCGGAAAGACCACCGTCACCGAGCGCATCCTGTTCTACACGGGTGTGACCTACAAGATCGGCGAAGTGCACGAAGGCACCACAGTCATGGACTGGATGGAGCAGGAGCGCGAGCGCGGCATCACGATCACCTCCGCGGCGACCACGGCTTCGTGGAAGCGCTTCGACAAGTCATATCGCATCAACATTATCGATACCCCGGGGCACGTCGATTTCACGGTGGAAGTGGAGCGCTCGCTGCGAGTGCTCGATGGCGCGGTGGCGGTGTTTGACGCGGTGGCAGGCGTCCAGCCGCAGTCTGAAACGGTGTGGCGCCAGGCGGACAAGTATCGCGTGCCGCGCATTGCGTTCATTAACAAGATGGATCGCGTCGGCGCCAATTTCGATCATTCCATCCGCAGTATGCGCCAGCGGCTTTCCGCCCACCCGGTTCCCGTCAACTACCCCATCGGACGCGAGGACAATTTCATCGGCATCATCGATTTCATTGAAGAGCACGCTGTTGTGTGGAAGGAAGAAGCGTTGGGCGCGGAATATGAAATCCTGCCGCTCGAAAAACTGTGGGATGCGGCCTACCTGAAAACGCGGCCGGCGCTCGAAACAGCGGTTCGCGCCAGCGCGCTGAGTCCCGAATTTTACAAAGAGCACCGCGAAAAAGTGGTCGAATACATCGCCGAACACGACGACGCGATCCTCACGAAATATCTCGAACAGCACAAGCTGGAGCCGGCGGAACTGCGCGCATCGCTGCGCCGTTCGACCATTGCGCTGAAGCTCGTGCCGGTGATTGCGGGCGCGGCCTTCAAAAATAAGGGCGTGCAGCCGCTGCTTGACGCAGTAATCGACTACCTGCCGTCTCCGCTCGACGTTCCGCCGGTCGAAGGGACCAACCCGGATGGAACCGAGCCGGAGTTGCGTCGCGCAGCGGACGATCAGCCGTTCGCGGCGCTGGCCTTCAAGATCATGACCGATCCGTACGTCGGTCATTTGACTTATATTCGCGTCTATTCGGGCGTGGTCAAGACCGGGCAATCGGTTTACAACTCGACGAAAAAGACGCGCGAGCGCATTGGCCGCCTCCTCCGCATGCACGCCAACAAACGCGAAGAAATCGAAGCGATAGAAGCGGGCGACATTGCCGCGTGCGTGGGGCTGAAAAACGTATCCACCGGCGACACGCTGTGTAGCGAAGAGAAGCCGATCGTTCTTGAAAGCATCGAGTTTCCCACCCCGGTTATTTCCGTCGCAATCGAACCAAAAACCAAAGCGGACCAGGAAAAAATGGGCACGGCCCTCGGAAAACTGGCCCAGGAAGATCCCACCTTCCGCGTGCATACCGATCACGATACGAATCAAACTCTGATTTCCGGCATGGGCGAACTGCATCTGGAAATCATAGTAGATCGCATGATGCGCGAATTTGGGGTGCAGGCAAACGTCGGCCGCCCGCAAGTGGCCTATCGCGAAACGATCCTGAGGAACGCCGAAGGCGAAGGGAAATACATCCGCCAGACCGGCGGCCGCGGCCAGTACGGCCATGCGGTGCTCACCGTTCATCCGCTGCCGAGCGCCGGGCATGAGGACATGCACGAAATGTCCACGGACGAAATCGACGCGCTGGCGCACGGCGTGGCGGGCAAGGGCGGCAAGTGGCGCTTCGACAAGGAACACCGGCTGCTGTTCATCGACAAGATCGTCGGGGGCTCAATTCCCAAGGAGTTCATCCCGCCGATTGAAAACGGCGTCCGCGAGGCTATGGAAACAGGCATCCTGGCGGGATACGAAATGGTTGACATCGCGGTGGTGCTCACCGACGGCAGCTACCACGACGTGGACAGCTCCGAAATGGCCTTCAAAATTGCGGGCTCGATGGCTTTCAAAGATGCGTGCAAGCGCGCCAATCCGAAGCTGCTTGAGCCGATCATGCGCGTCGAAGTGGTCGTTCCCGAGGAATACATGGGCCCGGTGATTGCCGATCTGAACTCCCGCCGTGGCCAGTTGCAGGGACGCGAGTCGCGCGCCGGAAGCGAAATCATCACCGTGCTCGTACCGCTTTCCGAAATGTTCGGCTATGCCACGGAAATTCGCAGCCGCACGCAAGGGCGCGGCAGTTTCACCATGCACTTTTCGCATTACGAGCAGACTCCGGGGAACGTGTCTGAGGAAGTGATTGCGCGCGCCACGGGCAAGGTAGTGCGGTCCTGAGTTTGAGATTGGGTAGAGCAAGCTGAGGCGGAGGAGCCGAAGAACATGGCGAAGGAGAAATTCGAGCGGAGCAAGCCGCACGTAAACGTGGGGACGATCGGGCACATCGACCACGGGAAGACGACGTTGACGGCAGCGATCACCAAGGTGCTCAGCAAGAACAACCCGAAGGTAAATTTCCGGGCGTTCGA
>JASHWB010000017.1 GCA_030044295.1 Candidatus Acidiferrales bacterium | reverse complement strand
ACGGATATCTGTGGACAAACCGCTTGGATCAAGCCAAAACGACGGTTCAAGAGGCGCACGCAAAAAATTTGGACTCGCCCTGGAATGCACTGGCGCTATACCCGGTGGATTTTCTCCAGCACGATGAAGCCGCGATGGCCAAGGATGTGGCCCGCGCAACGGGTTCCCCGGGGATCGACGATCAAATTCTGTTCCTTGAATCTGAAACCGCGGCATACAACGGGCAGATGGCGCAAAGCCGGGAATTCACGCAGCGCGCCAGCGATTCCGCCGAGCGCGCGAGCCGAACGGAAGCAGCGGCGGAATACCAGGCGCACGGCGCTATCCGGGAGGCGCTCGTCGGCGAAGATCCCTTGGCGAAGGAAGATGCGGCCGCTGCCGTCGCTCATGCAAAGGGCAGGCAGGTGGATGGTTTTGCGGCGATCGCATTCGCGCTGGCGGGAGATTCCGCGCAGGCCGCGCGCTTGGAAAACGAACTGAACAAGAATTTCCCGTCGGATACGATCGCGCAGGCCGAGTATCTTCCGATGGCTCGCACAGCTACCGCTCTGCGAAGTGGCGATTCCGGCGGAGCCATTCAGGACCTGGAAGCGAGCCGCGCTTACGAGTTCGGAGAGGCCAACACGGAGTTCACGTTCGCGGGCTATCCCGTCTATCTTCGCGGTGAAGCGGAGCTGGCGGCGAAGCAGCCGGCCGGAGCGACTGCCGAGTTTCAGCAGATCTTAGACCACTCCTACATCGTGGCAAACGAACCGATTGGTGCGCTCGCGCACCTCGGCCTCGCCCGCGCGTACGCCATGCAAGGCAACGCAGCCAAAGCGAAGGCGGCGTATCAGGATTTCCTCGCGCTCTGGCAGCACGCCGACCCGGACGTTCCAATCCTCAACCAAGCCAAAACCGAATACGCGAAACTGAAGTAACCATCGCTACGGGCCCATTTCGCACGACTGCGTTGGTCGGGTGTATATGTGGAGTGCGGCTCGTCCTGAGCGTAGTTGAAGGGCTTGTCCTGAGCGCAGTCGAAGGGTAGCCTGCCTGTAGGCAGACAGGCTTGCTACCGCCGTCGCTCCTCCGCGCTTTCCTCCGCGAGTGCTAAACTGGAGAGTCTTGAATACCGCACAAAATAGCCGCCGTGAACGCGGATTCACGGCGTGGTGGGTCGCTGCAGGAATCGGAATCTGTCTGTTTGGACAATTAGGCGCCATCGGACTCACGGGACCAGACGAGCCACGCTACGCCTGGATCGCGCGTGCCATGGCGCAAACCGGCGACTGGGTCACGCCGCGCCTCTACGGTCAGCCGTGGTTTGAGAAGCCCGTCCTCTACTATTGGACCGCCGCAATCGGATTCAAATTCCACTTCTCCGCCGAATGGGCTGCGCGATTGCCTTCGGCGTTCGCCGCGCTCGCCGCGGCAATCGCGATTGGCTGGCTCGCGGCCAAGCACTACGGCACAAGCACGAATTCACTCACAAGCTTTGCGTTGCTCGCGCCCTTGATTTTCGCGTCGAGCGTCGCGGGAATCGGATTCGCCCGTGCGGCCACGCCGGACATGCTCTTCAGTGCCTCGATCACCTTGGCCATGGCCGCCATCGCGAGCGTTTATCGTCATTCTGGCGCCCTGCGCAGCGCGCGAAGCGCAGCGGATGAAAATTCTCCTGCAAACCGGAGTGACTATACGGCGCTGGCACTTTTCGGCGTGTTCTTAGCGTTGGGTGTTCTCGCAAAGGGCCCAGCCGCTGTGATTTTGGCAGCCGGAGCCATCGCGCTTTGGGCGCTCGCGACCAGGCAGTGGCGAGCGGCATTCCGCGCGCTCCATCCGCTGGCAATCGCCGCGTTTTGCGTCGTTGCGCTGCCTTGGTACGTCCTGTGCGCCGTGCGCAATCCGGATTTTCTTCGCGTTTTCATCTGGCAGCATAACTTCCAGCGCTACCTGACGCCGATGTTCCATCACCCGCAGCCGTTCTGGTTTTTCGTGCCAATCGTTTTGCTCGCGCTCGTTCCCTGGACGATCTTGCTCTGGCCCGTCGCGCGCGAAGGTCTGCGCGTCTGGCGCGAAAAATCTTGGACGCATTCGCCCGGCTTCTTCTTCGCCTGCTGGGCGGTTTTTCCTGTGATCTTCTTCAGCTTTTCGGACTCAAAACTTCCCAGCTACATCCTTCCGGCGATTCCGCCGTTGGCCCTGGTTTGCGCGGTCGCGGGCATCCGCGCGTTTCAAGAAAGCCGCGCGGTCGCGCTAGGCATCGCGGCGGGAATGGGACTCACTTGGATCGGCCTCGCCATCGCCGCATGGGCCTGGGCGAGAAAAGTTCCGTGGAATACTCTTCTGAACGAATATTCGCCTCGCGCGCTCTACATCGACGGCTGGATCGGCGTCGCCTCGGCGGTTCTGTTCGCGCTAATCCTCGCGTTTTTCAGCCTTGGCAAACGCACCGGAATGGTGATGGGCCTCTGCGCTCTGGCCGCTGTGCTGGCTCTCGAAATCACCAACACGCGGATTCTTCCCACGGTCGGCCCGCTGTATTCCGCTCGCTATCATGCCCAGTTCATGAGCCACGACCTGCACCCGGACCGTATCTTCACTCTCGATCTTGCGCGTTCATGGAACTACGGCCTGACCTTCTACTTCCAGCGCCAATTGCCCGAATGGCAGCCTGCCGATCCCGGCCCGGCGCTCGTCCTCACCACTCCCGCAGGTCTAAAGCGCATCACCGCGATGGGCCGGTTTCACGGCGTTCTCGACGAACCCGACAAGGGAATCCTCTACGTACCGGTAGAAATGGCGCCGCAAGCAATGCGGTAACGATCGGCGCGCTACTGTCCCGGTTCAACGGGTGGCAAATTTTGCAGGAAGAAGTTGACGATCGCGTTCTCATAATTCTTGCGGTCGTCGTCGCTCATATCACGATACCGCGTCTGATCGTGCAGGACTTGCTTTGGATCCGGCGCCTCGGTGAATAGCTCGGTCGTCTCGCTCGCGAGGTCCGGCTGGTCAGCCGAGGTGATGAAGATCTTCGGGATGCCGTGCGTGCGGCCGATATTCGCGGACGCGGGTGGCTTGAGACGGTACGAATAGTCGGTCATTCGGAAGATCAAATCCGAAGCGTTCAGCACGTATGGGATCGCCGTCAGGCCTGATTGGCGCACCTGCAGGCGCAGCATGTCTCGTGGATCGCTATAGACGTCCGCCACCGCGAATGCCGTCACCCGCGGGTCCGTTTCCGCCACTTCCAACACGGCGTAAGCACCCATGTCCGTGCCCCACAAGCCGAAATGCTTCGGGTCCACGTCGTCCCGGCTCGCTAGCGTGCGGATCGCCGATTGCAGCTCACCCGTTTCTTTATATCCAAGCGTGGTGGTACCTGGGCTGGTCCCATGCCCGGAAAAGTCGAAAAGAAATACGTTGTATTGGTG
>JASHWB010000239.1 GCA_030044295.1 Candidatus Acidiferrales bacterium | reverse complement strand
GCAAGGACTTTCCGAACTACCACTACCTGGAGTTTGTGCTCGACGGGAAGACGCTGCGCGGGACGATGTACCGCCGATCGAGCATGGGCGGGTGGGAGGCGAAGGATACGTTTGAGGTGCAGTACAAGTAGAGTGGCGGACTCGCGGGTGTCGCCGCGGACCTGAACACGCGTAGAACAGGTTGGCGCTTGCAGCGCGCGAGATTCGGTACGAATGGTGCCGGAGGAGGGAGTCGAACCCACACGGCCTTGCGGCCAACGGATTTTGAGTCCGCCGCGTCTGCCATTCCGCCACTCCGGCTTACCAGCCCAAACGGAAAGTTTTGGGGCCTTCAGTGATACAGGCGCGCAGAGCGAGCCTGAGGCAGGTTAGCACGGCCGGAATAACACGCTCAAGGATAACGGCATACCGGCGGTTGCTGGGCAGGATTGGCGGGCCGGGTGGAATAGGCCAGCTTTCGAGAGTATCCGAAAAATTGCGGTGCGCGTCTAACTGAGCGGATGAAAACCGCCGAAATCTCAGGAGCGAACATGCGAATGTTGAAGGCGGGCCTTACTGTAGTTGCGGGAGCTCTAGCGGTCGTCTCATTCGCGGCGCCGAGCCGAGCGCAGGGCTTCGGCGGAAAACCGGCAAGCCCTCCAGCCAAGGCCGAGTGCAAATTCTCGGACGGCAAAACGATTCACGTGGATTATTCGAGTCCGCGGATGCGCGGGCGCAAGATTTTCGGCGGACTGGTGCCCTACGGTGAAGAGTGGCGCGCGGGAGCGAATGAGGCGACGACGTTCGATGCGGACGTGAATTTGAACGTGGGCGGCACGAGCGTCCCTGCGGGAAATTACACATTATTCACGCTGCCAAATCCGGATTCCTGGAAATTGATCATCAGCAAGCAAACCGGCGAGTGGGGGATTCCCTATCCCGGCGCGGAGTACGATTTCGCGCGCATTCCGATGCAAGTGTCGAAGCTACCGTCGTCGGTAGAGGATTTCACGATTCACTTCGACCAGAGCGGCGGGGCGTGCACGATGAATCTCGATTGGGAAACGACCCGCGCATCGATCAAAATTACGGAGAAAAAGTAACGGGATTCTTAGGACGGCTGCGGGACGCGGGATTGCGCTCGCTGCTTGTGTACGTCGGGATTCACGATGGCGCGGAAGACGCGGCCACGTCCGATGACGTGCTCGCCCGAGCGTGCTTCCACGTCAAACACGAGAAACCGGCCTCGATAGCCGGTGAGCCTAGCGCGAGCCTGCACCGGCGCCCCTGGCGAGACTGCCTTCAGGTGATCCACTTCGATGCGCGTGCCGACGGTGATGAAACCGGGCGGCAGCTCCGGCAGGACGGCTTGCACGGTGGCATGCTCCATCAGGCCAATCATTGCCGGGGTCGAAAATACGGGAGGCAGATCAGGGTTCAGATGCTGGATCGTCCACTCGTGCGTTACCACGCGCTCGACGGAGGCTTCCAGGCCGATGCGCGGCTTGATTTCAGCGGCGAATTGCGGCGGGTTGGACATTGCGCGGCGCTGCGAGGCGCGCTTCGGCGCTCTGTGGCGCGCCCGTTTGCGGCGGGATTTCATGGCAGCGGGTCGCGACCACCGGCCGGGTGAGGCGAGGGCGATGCGATCGGAGTGCTCATGACACTGTGCAGAATTTCAACGAACGTGATACCGAGTTGGTCCCAAAGGCGGCGCTTCAAGCTGCGATAATCCTGCGATCCGCTGAAGACGTCGCGGATCAAGTCGCGGAAGGCAGGCGAATAATTCAAGAGCTGCACCATGCGAGTGGTGATGGCGCCGCCCAAGAAATTTCCGCAGAAAAGTTTGCGGGCAAAACGCGCGGCAAATTCCAGGTCGGCGGAAAAGGCGGCGCGCAGCCGCTCAGGATAGGCTTGCGGCTGCCCTTCGATCAATGCCTGCGACAACAGGTCCCCGGATTTTAGAGCGTAAAAGAGTCCTTCACCGGTGATTGGATCGACGCACGCCGCAGCGTCTCCGGCCATGGCCCAATTTGCGCCGGCGATCCTGCGGCGCTGTATGGTGTGCTCGCTGGGCGAAGGTAGCACGTGGCTATAGAGCCGTGCGCCCTCCATGGGGATTTTTTCCGCGCGGACGAAGTCGTCTAAGTAGCGGCGCAACTGTTGGCTGGAGCTTTGTCCCATCTTGGCGCAGATGCCGACGGAAAGATGATCGGCGCGAGGAAAAGACCAGATGTAGCCTTCGAACTCGCGCAGGAATTTCACCTTGATGATGTCTTCTTCGGTGGGAATGAAGTAGCCGAGCGTCAGTTCCAGGTCAAGCTTCCCGAGCGCGGTCGTTTCCGGCAGCAATTGGTTGCGGGCGCCCGCGGCAAGCACGACGAAATCGGAGCAAAATTCTTCTCCGGCTGCGGTGAGGCGTACCTGCGGACCATCCGTCTCCACGTTTGTAACGCGGGAGCGCACCGCGGTGCAGCCCGCTGCGACGGCGCGGTCGAGCAGCAAGCCGTTCAGAACCTTGCGCGCGTAGATAACGATCGGGTGGCTCATGTCGAACCGCGCACGATGGCCGCCACCGGAAATCAGCTCGGCAGTGCGCACGATTTTCTTGGGCTGGGGCGCGTCTAGCAAAAACGGGTAAGCCTGAATAGCCTTATGAGTAAGGCCACCGCCGCACGGCTTTTCCCAAGCGAGGCGCTCGTCAAAGATAGTGACGTGAAACCCTTGGCTCGCCAGCCGTTCGCCGCAGAGAGAGCCAGCGGGCCCTCCGCCTACAATCGCAATGTCTCGCATGACGCGGTCGGTGGTCCTGTTCGAGACGTGTGTCAATTCAGTGGAAAGGAACTGAATAGCTTAGGACGCGAGTATACCACTGAAGGCGCACCCGTTGATTCGGGCGCCACTTCCAAAGCGTAACCCCGTTGGCGGCGCGGCGGATAGCCCTGGACGGGAACAGTTTGTATGACGCGACCTGCTACGGGATTGCTACCAATCCAGATCGGCC
>JASHWB010000238.1 GCA_030044295.1 Candidatus Acidiferrales bacterium | reverse complement strand
GTCCCCTGGCAGATTCTGTGCGACGAAAAAGGCGCGAAGCTTTGCGTTGGCCCGATTGACGACAATGGCGAGCTTTTAATCGACGAATTCGCGGAGTTGCTGAGCCCGCGCACGAGGCTCGTGGCCGTCACGCACGTTTCGAATGCGCTCGGCACCGTCAATCCGGTGCGCAAAATTATCGAACTGGCTCACGATCGCGGCATTCCGGTGCTCGTGGATGGCGCGCAGGCGGTGCCGCACATGAAAGTGGATGTGCAGGAGCTCGACTGCGATTTCTACGCCTTCTCAGGCCACAAGGTGTACGGTCCCACGGGCATCGGCGTGCTCTACGGGAAGGCGGCGCTGCTGAATGCCATGCCTCCGTACCAGGGCGGCGGAGACATGATCGCTTCCGTTACGTTCCAGAAATCGACGTACAACAAAGTGCCGTATAAGTTCGAGGCCGGCACGCCGGACATCGCCGGCGCCATCGGACCGGGTGCGGCGCTGCGCTACGTCAGCAATATCGGGATCGAGCGCATCGGCGCGCACGAGCACGACCTGCTGGAATACGCCACCGAAACGGTTTCGCGAATTCCGGGACTCCAGATTGTCGGATCGGCCAGTGACAAGGCGGGCGTGCTCTCGTTCACGCTCGAAAATGTTCATCCGCACGATATCGGCACGATTCTGGATCAGGAAGGCATCGCCATTCGCACCGGGCATCATTGTTCGCAGCCGGTGATGCGGCGCTTCAATATTCCCGCCACGGCGCGAGCCTCGTTCGCGGTTTATAACACGCGCGCGGAAATCGACGCGCTGGCCCGCGGCATCGAAAAGGTGCGGGAGGTTTTCGCGTGATGTCGGACCTGCGCGATCTCTACCAGGAAGTGATCCTGGAGCACAGCAAAGCGCCGCGCAATTTCCACGATCTCGCGGATGCGAATCACAAGGCGGAGGGATTCAATCCCTTGTGCGGCGATCAATTTACCGTCTATCTGCACATGGATGGTGACGCGATCCGCGATGTCAGCTTTCAAGGGGCGGGCTGCGCGATCTCGAAGGCATCCGCGTCGATGATGACGCAGATCGTGAAGGGTAAGTCGCGCGCGGAAGCGGAAAAGTTGTTCGAGCGATTTCACAAGCTGGTGACCGGCGAGGAACCGCCGAAAAACGGCGAGGATCTTGGCAAATTGGCTGTGTTCGCCGGAGTGTCGGAATATCCGGCGCGGGTGAAATGCGCGACGCTGGCGTGGCACACACTCCAAGCAGCCATCGAGGGCCAAGCCGAAGCGACACTGCCGGACGACGAATGATTTTCAGGGCAATCCTGTGAGCATGACTCCGAATACGCCGATCAAACTCAGCCGCGAATGCGAAGCGATTGAAATCCCCAGCGGCGCGCACATGAAGCTTCCTGAAGGCGCGGAAGTTCGCGTGATGCAGTTTGTGGGCAGCAGCTACACGATCGTCAGCGACTACGGCATGTTTCGCATCGACGTGAAGGATGCAGACGCCATCGGCCTGACGCCCACGTCGCCCACGGGCAGCGGCGAAGCTGGGCAGGAATTCAGCGAAAAGATTGTCTGGGATCAGCTGAAAACAGTGTACGACCCCGAAATTCCGGTGAACGTCGCCGACCTTGGGCTGATCTACGCCTGCGACATCACGCCGGTCGAGAGCGGCGACCACCGCATCGACATCAAAATGTCGATGACCGCACCAGGCTGCGGCATGGGCAACGTGCTCAAGTCGGACGTCGAGAGCAAGCTCAAAGGCCTGCCCACTGTGAAAGAAGTGAACGTGGAGCTGGTCTTCGATCCACCGTGGGGCCCAGCGCGCATGTCGGAAGCGGCTCGCCTGCAGCTCGGTTTCGACCTATAAACAGGATTTGAGTGCCGCGTTTTTTTTCAGCAGCACGTATCGCCTTCCGGCCGTGGATTTCTTAGCTCAAAGGCGGAAATATCGCTACACTGAGCGTCAGTTTTTGGAGGGGATAAACAGATGAGCGAGAAATACGTGCGCGAAAACCAGTGGTGGGTTAGCCCTTATAACTTCATTCCTGAGGTGACCAAGCAGTTGCAGCTGCCGAAGCGCGTGAGCATCCACGACGCTACGCTGCGCGACGGCGAACAGACTCCCGGCGTGGTCTTCAGCGTCGCAGACAAGGTCGCCATCGCCGAGAAGCTGGCGGAGATCGGCGTCGACCGGATTGAAGCCGGAATGCCGGCAGTATCGGAGTCGGACGCCAAGGCGGTGAAGGAAATCGCTTCTTTGGGCCTTACATCAAAGGTTTTCGCGTTCGCGCGGGCGATGAATGTAGATATCGACACAGCGGCGGAGTGCGGCGCGCAGGGCGTAATCATTGAAATCCCGATCGGCTATCCAAAACTGAAGTATCAGTTCAAGTGGACCTGGGAAGATGTGCTGAAAAAAAGCGTGGACGTGGTCAATTACGCGAAGAAGCGCGGCCTGTACGTAGTCTATTTTCCGTACGACACGACGCGCGCACGAGAAGAGGATCTGCGGAATCTGCTTACGCGCATGATGCAGGATGCTCCGCCGGACTCGATCGGCGTGGTGGACACGATGGGGTGCATTTTGCCGGAGGCCATGAAGTACATGGTGCGCCTGGTGCGTTCGCTGACGAACTTGCCGGTCGAGGTGCATACCCACAACGATTTCGGCATGGCGGTAGCCACGGAACTGGCGGGGGTGGAAGCGGGCGCGGAGGTGGTACATAGCTGCGCCAATGGCTTGGGCGAGCGCACCGGAAACGCGGCGCTGGAGGAGTTGATCGTAGCCTTACATGTGCTCTACGGATACGAGACTCACTACGACCTGGGCCGGCTGCCCGAATTGGGCGCATTGGTTCGGCGGCTGAGCGGCATGCAGTTCGCGCTGAACAAACCGATTCTCGGAGAGCGAAATTTCACGCGCGAATCGGGTATCGGCGTGGACCTGGTCGTCAAGCAGCCGCTGGCGATGTTCGGAACGCATCCGGCGCTGACCGGGCGCAGCGGAGACGTCGTGCTGGGGAAAAAGAGCGGCAAAGCGTCCATCACGTATCACCTGGAACAAA
>JASHWB010000237.1 GCA_030044295.1 Candidatus Acidiferrales bacterium | reverse complement strand
CCGCTGAATGAGGAGGTGGGGAAGGATTCGTCCACAAAGCGGCTGCTGGCGAGCGGAATCGAGCAACTGAATCGCCTATCGAAAGCGACGCCAGGAAAGACATATGCGGACGTGGAGGACGAAGACGCGCGCGTGGCGGCGATCAAAAGGATCGAAGACGGGCCGTTTTTCGTAAAGGTGTACGGGACGACGGTCGTGTCGCTGTACAACCAGCGGGCCCTGTGGCCGATTTTCGGGTATGAGGGGCCGTCGTCGGCGAAGGGCGGATATTTGCACCGGGGATTTAATGATCTCGACTGGTTGTAGCGCCCCATCAATAATCGCGAGCGATGGATGACGTCAGACACCTGAGTGACAGAAGTGGCGGCCGCCGTTCCGGCGCCGAGGTTCCTCATCCTCGCCAAGACGCACAATTTCCGCACGGTCCGATCCTTCGGGCGCGGAAATTGTGCTGCTCGTCTTCCCGTCCCCAGTGCGGAAGACCGCACTGGGGGCCCCGTTCGGAATGAAAATTTTGAGTGATGTTTGGGAGGCGAATGAATGGCAGCGAAGTTTGATCTGAACGATTCGTCGGTGGTGGTGATTATCGGCTCGGGAGCGGGCGGAGGAGTGCTGGCGAACGAGCTGGCGCACAAAGGGATTCGCGTGGTCGTGCTGGAAGCGGGGAAACGGCTGCAGATGGGCGACATCCGCAACGACGAGGTTGCGATGTTCGGGCTGTTCACGTGGATGGACCCGCGGACGAGTTCTGGGACGTGGTCGGTAGCGAAAACCTCGCCGACCCTGCCGGTGTGGACGTGCAAGCTGGTGGGCGGGACAACAGTGCATTGGGCGGGCGTAGCGCTGCGGTTCCAGGAGCACGAATTCAAGACGCGCACTCGATACGGAAACATTGGGGGTGCGAACTTGATCGACTGGCCGATCGATCTGAAGGAACTGGAGCCGTATTACGAGCGTGCGGAAGAGAAGATGGGAGTTTCGGGAACGCACGGATGGCCGCTGCTGCCGGTGAGCAATCACGGCAAGGTGCTTTTCGCCGGAGCGAAAAGGATTGGCTACAAAGATTTTCGGGTTCCAACGATGGCGATCAATTCGGTGCCGCGGGACGGGCGGGCTTCGTGCCAGCAGACGGGATTTTGCGTGCAGGGGTGCACGTTTCAAGCGAAATGGTCCACGATGTACACGGAAATTCCGCGCGCGGAAGAAACCGGCAAAGCGGAGATTCGCGCCGAGTCGCAGGCGCTGCGGATCGAGCACGACGCGTTGGGGAAAGTGACGGGCGTGGTTTATGCCGACAGCAAAGGAGCGCAGCACCGGCAGAAAGCGCGCATCGTGTGCGTGGCGGCGAACGCGATTGAAACGCCGCGGCTGCTGCTGAATTCAGAATCGAGCCTGTTTCCGCAGGGGATGGGGAATTCGTCGGGACAAGTGGGCCGGAATTACCTGAAGCACACCACGGGCACAGTATTCGCGGTGTTCGACAAGCCGGTGCACATGTACCGGGGAACGTCGCAATCGGGAATCGTGATGGATGAAGCACGACTGAATACATCGCGCGGGTTTGTAGGCGGATACAACATGGAACTATTGCCCCAGGGACTGCCAAGCTTCGCGCAGAACGTGATTCCCGGCGGCTGGGGACGCGAGCGCGCGTGGGTGCTGGACCGCTACGCGAATGTGGCGGGGCTTTGGATCATCGGTGAAGACATGCCGCGAGAGACGAATCGAATTACCGTCCATCTCGATAAGAAAGACCAGTTCGGCATGCCGATTCCAGACGTGCACTTCGACGATCATCCGAACGACACGGCCATGCGCGAACACGGATACAAACAAGGGGCAGCGCTTTACGATTCTCTTGGAGCGAAGAAGATCATTACCGTGCCGCCGTATCCATCGACACACAACATGGGAACGGCGCGCATGTCGGAGCGCGCACGCGATGGCGTGGTGAATAAATTCGGGCAGAGCCATGACGTGAAGAATCTGTTCGTGTCGGATGGGAGCCAGTTCGCGTCGAGCGGTGGAGAGAATCCGACCCTGACGATCGTGGCGCTGGCGCTAAGGCAGTCGGAATACATTGAGGAGCAGATGAAGGGCGGTGCGATCTAAAGACTTCAGATAGTCGCGCCGGTCATCCGAAGGCGATAGCGCGGCCAGCGAAGACGAGGGCGATCCACAGCACGATCGAGATCCACGCCCAGCGGCGTGCAGATTGTGGCGTCACTTGCGATGTGTCCCATTCGGCGACGCGGCGATAGATTCCGTACCGGAAAATCCACGCATTCAGTCCCACAAGGGCGAGTAACACCAGCGACAGCCAGAAGTAGACGTTGTCGTATAAATCGAGAGGCTCGGAGATTGTAAGGAACACTCCGGTGATGGCCAGGATGGCGAAGCCGGTCCATTTCCACGGGCGAAATTGGCCGATGACGCGCGAAACGGGAACGTCGCGCATGGCGTAGCCGAGCACGCGCAGATTCCCCATGGCGATCATGCCGCCGAAGAGCGCGATGCTGAGGACGTGAATCGTGCTAAGGACCACATACGGGTACGGGGCTTCGCGGAGGTTGGTGCTCAGGTTGGTGTCGCTAAGCCATTGAGCGGCGTCGTGGAAGGACATTGTCAATTCCTCAGTCGTTAACGGACCAGAATCCAATGCCAAGCCCGCCGAAAATCACGCCCATCCAGAGCGCGATCGAGATGAATGCGACCAAGCGTCGCCATCCCACACCGAGCGGCTCAGATTTATTCGCCGTGGCTCGCACGGCGGTGAAGTGAAAAATGAGGGCCGCCGCGAGGAACATCATTTTCATACGGAACGACGGGTTGTGGATGTAATCGTGGGGCGAAGACGAAAATAGATACGGACCGGTGATGAATTGCACCGCGATACCGAGATAAATCCATGGCGCGAGGGCCGCGGCCAATTGTGATATCGATTGCCGCGTCAATGCGAGGTCGGAGAGGCGCAGATCGAGGATTGCGACGGTGCCGACGAGCAGCGTAAAGCCGCAGATGTGAATCGATTCGACGACCGGGAAGACCCAGACCCAGCGATTGATGGGATTATGAGAAAGGTCGCTCGCGGCCTGCGTTAGTGCAGCGATCATGTTTTAAGCCTCATCGCGCGGATACGGCGAGCCTTACACATAGCCGATGGCCCGTCCGGCGAGCCCCACGCCGGCCCACAAGACGAGGGAGAGCAGGGCAGCGGAAATCCGCCACACGAGACGCACGCGCCCTTCGTCGGACATCACTACCTTGCGATAGATGGTGAACGTATACAGGATGGCGAGAAGAAGAAAGACCATCTTGTAGTGAAACGCCACGTTGTCGTACATCTTCACGGCTTCCGAGGAAAACAGGAAAAAACCGGACACCAGCATTACGAGAATGCT
>JASHWB010000236.1 GCA_030044295.1 Candidatus Acidiferrales bacterium | reverse complement strand
CAACCAAAATTTCTCCGGTCGCCGGTTGGACAACTGGCTGCGGAGTTCCTCCACTGGCGGATATCCTGTCGATAGGTCCGCCGCATCGCGGAACGAAAAGGATTGCGTTCTCCGAATTCCAGGCGCCTCCGTAGCTGCAATTGGCATCGCCGAGGGTTTGAACCGTGCCGCTCCCAATGGCCACGGTTTTCAGTTTGTTATCCGCGAAAAATCCCAGTGAAAGCCCGTCGGCGGACCAGAAAGGCATGCTGCCGTCGTCAGTTCCCGGCAAAGCCATTGCTGTCCCATCCGCGAGCCGCCTGACCCAGATTTGCGTGACGCCTTTTTGATCGGTGGCTGAAAAGGCCAACTCCTTTCCGTCAGGCGAAACCACTACCGGCCCTTCGCCGAAACCGAACGACCGAAAACTCGTGCCGGGCGGAGGAGGAATATACGCCAGGGCCGGTGGTTCAGTTGTTGGGCGCGGCGCGAGCCAAGCCCACGTGCCGACGCCTGCGGCAATAATCGCCAATAGCGCCGCAATTCCCCACGGCAGCATCGAGTAGCGCCGGCGTCTCGCCGGCGAAGTTATTTCGGGAGCTTCCGGAGCACCGGAGATTACTTCCTCGAGCGTAATGCGCGCTTCGCCGATTGCCTGTAACCGCTGCTTCGGGTCTTTCTGCAAGCAGCGCTGAAGCAAGGCGCGAATTCGCTCTGGCGTTCCCGACGGCAATAGCGACCAGTTCGGCTCTTTGGTAAGTACGGCAGCGAGCGTGTCGGCGACGGTCTCGCCGGTGAACGCCAACTTTCCCGTCAGCATCTCGTACAACACGCAGCCGAACGCCCAAATATCCGCGCGGCGATCAACAGGCTTCGCCTTCGCCTGCTCAGGAGACATATACGCCGCCGTCCCCAGCAGCACACCCGCTTGCGTGGCCATGTGCGTCAGCGTGGGGGAATTCGACATATCCATCGACCACGCATCGCCCTCGATCGCCTTCGCCAATCCGAAGTCGAGAATCTTCACCACATCTTCGCGCGAAATCTTGATGTTCGCGGGCTTCAGGTCGCGATGGACGATGCCGCGCTCATGCGCGTACTCC
Source organism: Candidatus Acidiferrales bacterium (assembly GCA_030044295.1). Taxonomy (GTDB): domain Bacteria; phylum Acidobacteriota; class Terriglobia; order Acidiferrales; family UBA7541; genus Palsa-295. The sequence goes on along the minus strand of JASHWB010000236.1, from coordinate 1,956 downwards.
AGCGCATCAGCAATCTGCCGCGCAATCCGCAGCGCCTCCTCGATTGGAATCGCTCTCCCGGGTTCGCCCTGTGTAGCGCCGGGCTTTCGCGTTGTTTGCGTCCCGGTCGAAGTGTGACCGGGAAGCCCGGCAGGTGTCGGGCTGATTCCCGCTGCGCCGCCGCTGATCCGCTCCGCCAGCGTTGGCCCTTCGACCAGCTCCATCACCAGCGCGCGTGCCGAACCCGAATCCTCGAATCCGTAAATCGCCGCGATATTCGGATGATTCAGCGACGCCAGCACCTTGGCCTCGCGCTCAAATCGCGCCATTCGTTCCGCGTCGCGCGCGAACGCCTCGGGCAGAACTTTGATCGCCACGTCGCGCCCGAGCTTCGCATCCCGCGCGCGATACACCTCTCCCATCCCACCCGCGCCAATCGCGCCGGTGATCTCGTACGCCCCGAGCTTTGTTCCCGACGCGAGTGTCATTGTGATTGCTTCAGCGCCGCTTGCCAATTCAGCACCACCGTGAACGGAGCTTGCGATTGGCTGCTTTGCCCGGTCGCAACCTGAAAAATAAATCGCTTTCCACCCGGACTGACGCCCCATCCGGAGGGCACATCAGCGCCTGACGGGTACAAAAGCGGAGGACCTTGAAAAAGCTCTCTGGGAGGTCCCGGTTGGAACGTCGGCTTCGTGGCGACTTCCACCGCCATCACCTTTCCATCCAGGCCGCGGTAATACAGATCCTTCCCATCGCTTCCCCATCGCGCATCCACTCCGCCGCCGGTCGAGATTTGCCACTCGCCTCCCAGAGTGAAACTGGTCTCGCCAGGATTCGACGAAAACTCTCGCACGAATATTTCCGGTCGCCCGGATTCGTCCGAGCCGTAAGCCATCCAATGGCCGTCGGGCGATAGCTGCGGACTGCCCACGTTGAATGCGCCTTGAAGGACGTGCACGGGCTTTGCATCGCCGCCGAGCGGAAGCGCCCATATTTCCGCGCGGCCCGTTTTGAGGTTGTATGACTCGTAAAGCAGGAAGCGACCGTCAGGCGACCAACAACGGGAGTGCTTCACGCCAGGGGATTTCAAAATGAGGTGTTCGTCCGTCGCGCCGCTGACCGGTTTTTCGTACAAGGCGTTAAAATCGCTGCTACTGTGGCCCGCGATAAAAATCGCGCGGCTGCCGTCCGGTGACCAAACGGCATCGCCAGCGGTTTCTCCAGCGGGTGAAGACGGGAATGTAAAAGGCGTGGTTGCGTTCCTCGCGAAATCAACTAGCCACAAGCGCGAGACGGCCTTCGCGCCGAAGATAAAAGCCCGCTTACCGTCCGGCGATAGGGACACGGAATCAGTCGAGCTTGGTGCGTCTGCCGTGCCCAGAACCTTCCCTTGCCGGTCGTACCACGTGAGGCTTTGAAGTTCAGTTGCCGCGCCTGCTCTGTACGCCACAACGCCGTTGGCCGAAGCGGAGAACAGGTTGCCCGGCCCTACTGCAACCGCCTCGCCCGTGAGTTTCAGGCGGCGAGCATCGAAGGGCTGCGCCATCAGCAAGTCTCCTTTTCCACCACTTATTGGAATGAAGAGCAGCTGGCCTTGATCGCCTTCATTCGCAGACGGCACGTAAACCGCATCGAAACTGTTCGCAAGGAGCATGGCCGAATCCTGTTTTCCAGGCGGGAGATCGAGCGAACCAATGTAAACATTTGCGGTGTTGGACTGCGCACGCGTATACAGGAAATGCCGACCGTCGGGAAGCAGTTGCGGATCGACATCATCTTCTTCCCCACCGTTCGGCGTCGTGAGAGCTTGGGGCGAGCCGCCAGATGCAGGCACTCGCAACAAGCCGTTCTCGCGTCCCAAAATAATGACTCCATTCGGGCTCCACGACCCTCCGGGTGCATTTCCCGTGAAATCGCAGATCTTCTCCGCAGGGCCGCCGGATGATGCAACCTTCAGCAACTCCCCGCTTCCGC
>JASHWB010000235.1 GCA_030044295.1 Candidatus Acidiferrales bacterium | reverse complement strand
CTTTCCATTTGCTGCGTCACCGGAGGGCCTGCCGCAGTTTTGGCAGAAGCGCTTCTATGACTTCAACGTCTGGAGCCGGAAAAAGAAGATCGAGAAGCTCGGATATATGCACACGAATCCGGTGAAGCGGGGATTGGTGGATGATCCGAAAGATTGGCCGTGGGAGCAGCTACGCGTTCTATCAGCAGCGCGGCGAGGTTTTGATTCCGGTCGACCCAGTGGAATGAGACGAGTGGTCGCCGACAAAGGCGCGCAAATCCAAAAGCCCCACGCTCACAGACCGAGCGTTGGGCACCCACAAAGTCAAGATCGAAACCTGGCACCCGGCCGTAGCAACGCTCTAGTTTGTTCTCGCGTGACGGTGGAAGCACGCACCGTTATAATCCGAACGGTGCGGCACCCACACGATTTTTACTCGGTAGCTGTGTGACGTGTTGTGTCGCGGTTCATCAGCGGTGTCGGTTTGAGGCTGTCAGAAGATTTCTGTTTTACGCGTTCGTTCTTGCGGAGCAGCAGTACGGAAATCCAAGAGTCCCACGCTCGAACACCGAGCGTTGGGCACCCGCAAAGTCAAGATCGAACCCGAGGTACCCGGCGGCAGAGGTTTTTCGCGGGCTAGACGGCGCGCCGGTTGTGCATGAGGCGGCGGAGGAGGCGGATTTGGCCGGCATGGTAAACGTCATGAAAGGCGACGCCGTAAATGCCGCGAAGAAGTTTGTTGGGCAGCGGGGCGCGGGCTGCTTTGCGGACGGCGGCGGCGAGCGCGCGATGTTCGCGGTGAAGCAGGTCGCGATCGGCGCGCCAGGCGCGTTCGGTGGTGTTGCGCGGCTGGGGACGTTTGAAAAAATTGGTGCCTTCGAGCGCAAACGACCCGCGTTTGCCCGCTTCGATTTTGCGGCGCATCCTATACTTCCAGTAGGCAGCGTGGAGCGTCAGCTCCCAAATGTTGTGAGCGCCGGGAGCGGGCCTCCAAGCAGCTTGCGCCGCGGAGACGCCTCGAATGGATTGGCGAAGATTGGGGCCGTGCCAGGTCTTTTTCTCGTAGGCTTCGTCGATCAGGGAGGAAAGCAGCGCGTCGGTCATGGGTTTGCCTCGCACAGCCGCGTCAAATATTCGTGATATTTGTGATAGCGGAACACGCACCGTTATACCTCAAACGGCGCGGTTGGGCTGCGCTCAGGATGCGGCGGCTGCGCGGCGGAAAACTTCGCGCGGGTGAAGATGCGCGAAAGGTGCGGCGAGCGGAGCTAGTGCGAGGCGGGCGGGGGCTGGGCGGAGGCGGAAGCTTGCGTCGGCGCGGAGTCGAGGAAACGGCAGACGTTTTTCACGGCGTTGCTGAGCAGGACGGTTTCGGTGGCGTAGACAGTGTCGCCGCCGTGCTTGATCACCATGAGCCGGTAATTGCCGCCCCAACCGGCGGCAGGTCCCCAGCCGGCGTAGAGCATGAAGTCGGAGTGGTTCGGATTTGTGGTGATGGAGACGTTGGGGCACTTTTCGTCGAGGTGCTTGATGATCTCGACGGGATCGACGTTGGACTGGCGAGCCATCACGATTTTCAGCGGGCGAATCTCGGACTTGGGCTTTGCGGCGGCGGCTCCGGCGAGCAGCAAAACAGCGGATGCGAGCGCGAGTTTCTTCATGGCTGGCTCCTTGGTGTCACGAACGCGCGGGGCGCGAATGCCCGGAACGTTCGGTAACGTCCTCCACATGAAACCCCCAGGGCTGAACACTCTAAGCTATATGCGCCAGGATGCGGCGCAACGTGCCGACAATCTACCCTTCCAACACAGATTAGAACACGGCGCGCGCGGGAAAGTTGTATCGCGCAGCGTGGATGGTGCGTAAGGTTTCGTATGTTGCAACGGTGCCTTGGATGGCCGTGCAGGGGGTGTCCCGGGGGAAAGGTCTGGTCAGTGCTTGGAGGTCCGTCAGGGAAGAGCAGCAGGGAGGGTGCGGCGGCTTGACAGTGGCGAAGCGCGGCAGGACACTTCGGCTGGCGAGCGAAACGGAAACGAGGGCGGCGATGGCTACTTCTCCGATGAAAGGCGCGGCGGGCGCGGACCCGTCGGCAAACGAACAGATCATGCAACTTTGCACAGCGTACATGGCGCCGGCGTGCCTATACATGGCGGCGCACCTGCGGCTTGCGGATCAACTGGCAGCAGGACCGAAGCCGGTGGCGCAGATGGCGGCTGGAGCGCGCGGAATCCATGAAGAATCGCTCTACCGCGTGCTGCGAGCGCTGGCGAGCGTGGGTGTATTCACGGAGACGGCGCCGCGCGTCTTCGCCAACACACCCGCGTCGGAACTGCTGCGCGAACGCATTCCCGGCTCGATGCGCGATCAGGTGATGTGGATGACGAACCCGACGCATTTCCGCGTGTTCGCGGAGTTGCGGCACGCGGTGGAAACGGGCGAGACGGGGATGAAGAAAGTGAGCGGGCTCGAATCGTTCGAATTCCTGAAGCAGAATGCGGCGGAGGACCGCGAGTTCAACGCGGCGATGAGCGCGCTGACCGAGCAATTCGCGCCCGCGGTGCTGGAAGCGTACGACTTCGGAGACCTCGGCACAATTGCCGATATCGGCGGCGGGCACGGAACT
>JASHWB010000234.1 GCA_030044295.1 Candidatus Acidiferrales bacterium | reverse complement strand
TTGCTAGAGAAGACGAAAGAACAGAGCGTCAATTTCATATTGACGCCCAGGGCTGCCGCAAGCCTTGCGCGCGCGCCGCAATGCCGGACTGCGCTTGCCGACGAGGTCCACCGAATTCCCCAACGCGCTCTCCTGCCCGGCGAACAGTATCGCTTTCACTTCGACATGACCAAGTGCATAGGATGCAAGTGCTGCGTCGTCGCTTGCAACGAGCAAAACGGCAATCCCGCGGAGGTCAACTGGCGGCGCGTGGGCGAGATCGAGGGCGGCTGGTACCCGCACACGCAGCGGTTGCATTTGTCGATGGGATGCAATCACTGCGTCGAGCCCACTTGCCTGACTGGTTGTCCCGTGGACGCATATTCGAAAGATCTTCTTACGGGAGTTGTATTGCACAGCGCGGATGCGTGCATCGGCTGCCAGTACTGCACGTGGAATTGTTCGTATGGCGTTCCGCAATACAACTCCGAGCGCGGCGTCGTCGGCAAATGCGATATGTGCCATAACCGCCTCGCAGAGGGACGCGAGCCGGCATGCGTGAACGCGTGTCCGGAAGGCGCCATCGAGATTGAGATTGTGAATATTGGGCAATGGAAAAACGATTACGCGGCAAGTGCAAATGCCCCGGGTCTCCCCTCTGCTGACGACAGTATTTCTTCAACACGCATCACATTGCCGAAAAATTTGCCTCCCGACATGCAGAAAGCGGACCTCAACCGCGTCAAACCGGAACATCCGCACTGGCCGCTCATAGTCATGACCGTGTTGACGCAGCTTTCCGTCGGAACTTTCACCACGATCTGGCTGCTTCAGTTGCTGGGGAAGGCGACGCACCTTGGCATTGCTGCGATTGTCTCGCTGGTTGTGGGCGGCTTGGCGCTTGGTGCGTCAACGATGCATCTCGGCCGGCCGGTGCATGCCTATCGAGCGCTGAAGATGTGGAGGCGCTCATGGCTGAGCCGGGAAGTTCTAATGTTCTCGCTCTTTTCCGGTGTTGCCGGCCTCTATGCTGGCTTGCTTCTCCTCAAGTTGCCGGGGAGTGCGGCCATCGGAGGACTCACGGCCCTTCTTGGTGCCGCTGGTGTGACAGCCAGCGCGCGTATTTACCTGGTCCGAGCGCGGCCCGCGTGGAACAGCAAGCATACCCTTGCTGAGTTCTACTTAACATGCGCTCTGCTCGGGCCACTTTTGGCGGCGGGCGTCGGCGTGTGCGAATGGCGCTGGCTGTTTGCAGCGGCCGTCGCAGCTGCCGCGGCGCAGCTGTCGAATCAGGCCGTCAAGTTTTTCTGGCTGACCGCCTCGGATACCTTTGAAGCCCAGGCTTCTGGCAGGCTGTTTTCAACCACGCTGGCGCCTTACTTTCTCGGGCGCGGTGCATTGCTGGTTATGGGCGGAATTGCCCTGCCGCTGTTCTTACCTACGGAACTCGGTGCGTGCGCGTCGCTTGCGCTGGCACTCGGCGGCGAGATCCTCAGCCGCTATCTGTTCTTTGTGAGTGTCGTACCGAAAAACATGGCTGCTTCCTACCTTTCCTCCGGAAAGGCAGCTGCATGAATCTAAAGCGTCAACTCGGAATTGGCATTCTCAGCGAGAAGTATGCTTTCGCCACGGACCCCGTAACAGGCTATACGTCGGCGCAGAAAATTCCGGATCGCTGGGTTTCTACGACGTGCGGCTACTGCTCGGTGGGCTGCGGGATGTTTATTGGAGTAAAGGACGGCCGCGCGGTGAGCGTGCGCGGAAATCCCGATCATGCAGTTAACTTCGGGAAACTATGTCCTAAAGGACTCTCCGAGCACTACACGCTCGAAGCAACGAATCGGGCTCACTATCCGTTGTTGCGCAAGAAGGGCAAGCTCGCTCGGATTGGCTGGGACGAAGCGCTTGCTGCAATGGCGGCAAAGTTCCAGAGTGTCCGAAGGGAATATGGTCCCGATGCGGTGGGTGTCCTGAGCACCGGCCAGTTGGTCACCGAAGAGTTCTACGCGCTCGGCAAGCTGGTGCAGCTCGGCTTAGGAACCAAGAACTACGATGGGAACACTACGCTGTGCATGGCCAGCGCCGTCTCCGGTTACAAGCGATCCTTTGGCAGCGACGGACCTCCAGGAGCGTACGAAGACCTTTCATTGGCAGACGTCATTCTTCTCATCGGCGCGAACGTTGCGGATAACCAGCCGATTCTATGTCAGTGGTTAGAAGCCAATCCAAGTAAGACGCTGATCGTAGCTGATCCACGTGTTACCAAGACGGGGATGATGGCCGATCTTTACTTGCCGCTTAAGCCACGGTCCGATATCGCGCTTCTTAACGGCATCATTCACCTCCTCATCGAATATGACTTGGTGGACCGCGAATATATCGCGCGGCATACAACCGGCTTTGAAGCGCTCGAGCAATCCGTTCGCAAGTACGTACCGGAGTACGTCTCGCAGATCACGGGACTCTCGCCCGAGCACATTTTCAAGACTGCTTGGATTTACGGAAACGCCGAAGCCCCATTCATCGGTTGGACGATGGGAGTCAACCACAGCACCAAGGGAACCGAGACGGTCAATGCAATTAACAATCTGGCGCTGATTCGGGGCAAGGTTGGAAGGCCCGGCGCCTCGCCCTTTTCCATCACCGGGCAATGCAACGCAATGGGAACGCGCGAGGCTGGCTTTACCTCCAGCCTTCCCGGCTACCGCAAATTCGAAAATGCGAAAGACAGGGAGGAACTCGCGGAGCTCTGGGGAGTTTCCTCCGAACGGATTCGGACTTCGCGCGGGCTCGCCTATCCTGACATCGTTGAAGCCGCGCTGGCGAAGAAGATTCGCGCGCTATGGGTGATTGCGACCAATCCCATTGTTTCCTATCCCAATTTGGATGTTCTTAAGCAAAGCTTCGAAAGCCTCGACTTCTTTGTGGTTCAAGACGGCTTTCATCCCACGCCGACCTCAGAACTGGCAGACCTCGTTCTTCCCGCAGCGATCTGGGGTGAGAAGGAAGGTACGTACACCAATTCGGAGCGGCGCGTAAGCAAGGTCAACCGCGCGGTAAATCCTCCGGGAGAGGCGCGCCCTGACTTCGACATATTTCTCGCGCTAGCCAGGCAAATTGGATGTTACGACGAGCTTTTCCCGGGCTGGAAGCAACCAAGAGACGCATTCGAAGAATGGAAGCGTATCTCAGCCGGGCGACTCTGCGACTACTCCGGCATGGACTACGAGCGGATCGAGAAATGGGGAGGAATTCAGTGGCCATTTCCGGCCGGCAGCGCGGAACAGAAAATCACGCGTCTTTATTCCGACGGGCATTTTCCAACCGAAGACGGCAAGGCCCGGTTGCTCTGTGTTGAATGGGAACCCTTCCCCGAGCAACCGAGTCCTCGCTTCCCTTTGATCCTCAATACCGGCCGAACTGTAGAGCACTGGCACACACGCACGAAAACCGGAAAGGTGCCGATTCTTCAGCGCATGTCTCCGAACGCATGGTTGGAGATGAATCCGCGTGATGCCCAGGCTCTGGGACTTAAACCGCATGACCATGTAGACGTTGTTTCGGCGCGAAGTCGGGTGCGGGGAGTCGAATTGCGGGTGACCGAGATCATCGCACCGGGCCAAGTGTTTATGCCCTTCCACTTTGCCGAAACAAACGTCAACCAGGTGACGCAAAGCGCGTTCGATCCGATCTCGCGAGAGCCAAATTACAAGCAGTCCGCCGTGAGAGTGGAGAAGGCCAATGACTCTCCCCACGTTCGAGGAGAACGCAAGACCTTGCAAGGGAGAGTCGGTAGTTAAAAAGGGAGAAGGTAGCAATGCAGAAGCTCGTGGTCGTAGGGAACGGCATGGCAGGTGTCGCCTGTGTGGAACAAATCCTGAAACATGCCCCTAAGTTTGAGATCACGATCTTCGGCGACGAGACTCACGCCAACTACAACCGCATTCTATTGTCTTCCGTACTGGCAGGCGAGAAGTCGCGGGACGAAATTACTCTTAACGACCTCGGCTGGTACGAACGTCACAACATAAGGCTGCGCTTGGGTGTGCGGATTGTGGACGTGGATATCCAAGGAAAGACCGTGCTTGGCGATGATGGCAGCGTGACGCCGTTTGACAAGCTGCTGCTCGCCACCGGCAGCTCGCCGATCATTCCTTCTATAGAGGACGTGAAGAAAGATGGCGTGTTTGTCTTTCGGAATTTGGACGACACGACCGCGTTGCTGAAGCACTGCCGGCCGCGGCTGCGGACGGTGGTGATCGGCGGCGGACTACTTGGCCTCGAAGCTGCCCGCGGACTTCAGGTACAAGGGTGTGATGTGACCGTGGTTCATTTGATGGAATGGTTGATGGAGCGTCAACTAGATTCCACGGGCGGAAGTTATCTTGCCGCCAGAATGAACCAGATGGGCATCACGGTACTCCTTGGCCTCAGCACAACGAGAATCCTGGGCAATGGCCACGTCGAGGGCGTCGAGTTCAAAGGCGGAGGCAGCATACCGGCGGAGCTGGTCGTCGTTGCGGCCGGGATTCGACCCAACGTCACGCTGGGCGAAAGAGCGGGCCTAGAAATCAAGCGCGGCATCGTCGTGAACGACTACATGGAGACTTCCCATCCCGACATCTATGCCGTCGGCGAATGCGTGCAGCACAACGGTATCTGCTATGGGCTCGTTGCGCCGCTGCTCGAGCAGGGCAAAGTGCTGGCGGCAACTATTTCCGGAAATAAGGGCCCGAAGTATGAGGGAAGTGTCACCGCCGCGAAACTCAAAATCATGGGTGTGAATGTCTTTTCTGCAGGAGAGATTGCAGACAAGTTCGACGGATCGGAAGTGATTCGCTATGAAGATGCCTCACTGGGCGTATACAAGAGGCTAACACTTAAGAACAACAAGCTGACCGGCGTAATTCTGGTCGGCGAAATCGACGATAGCCATCGTTATATGGATTGGCTGCGCGCCTCGACCGACGTCAGTACGGTGCGTCGCCAACTACTTTTCCCGACAGCCGTGGAGGACTCCGGTCTAGACGTTGCTGGGCTGGCGGACAGCGAAACCGTCTGCGGATGCATGGGTGTGACCAAGGGCTCCATCGTCAACTCCATCCACGAGAATGGCATCCAGACACTGGCACAGTTGAAAGAATGCACTCGCGCGTCGACGGGTTGCGGGAGTTGTTCGTCGCTCTGCCAACAGATACTCAAGGCCGTCGCTCCTGAATTCCAGGAAGATGCCAAGAAGACACTGTGCGACTGTCTTCCTTTCGCACAAGAGAATCTTCGCGAGATTTTGCGGAGCCAAAAGCTTTCTTCGGTGCAGGAGGTGCTCGATATTTATGGTAACGGGCTGGGCTGTGAGGTGTGCAAACCGGCTCTTTCTTACATGCTGGACATGCTTTGGTGCGGAGATCATGAGGAAGACCGCTCCGCGCGATTCATCAATGACCGGGTCCACGCAAACATCCAGAAGGACGGAACTTTTTCGGTGGTTCCCCGTATTCGCGGGGGCGTGACATCGCCGGACGAACTGCGACGCATCGCCGATGCCGCCGAGAAGTACAACGTTCGCATGGTGAAAATTACTGGCAGCCAGAGGATTGACTTGCTGGGAATTCGAAAGGCCGATTTGCCGAAGATTTGGGCGGACCTGGGGATGCCCTCTGGGCAAGCCTACACCAAGGGCGTACGCATGGTGAAGACCTGCGTGGGGATAGACTTCTGCCGTTTCGGCGTGCAGGACTCCACCAGCGCGGGCATCGAACTGGAGCGCCGCCTTGAGAATCTCTATACGCCACACAAAGTAAAGATGGGGGCAGTGGGCTGCCCACGCAATTGTGCCGAAGCGACCGTGAAGGATATCGGCCTTGTCGGGCAAGAAGGCAGCTGGCAGGTCGTGATAGGCGGGGCCGCTGGCAAGAAGGTCCGAAAGGCGGACCTGCTGATCACAGTTGAGACCACCGAAGAAGCCCTCGATGCCGCCGAGTTGTTCTTCCAGTATTACCGCGAAAACGCCAACTATCTGGAGCGGACGTATGACTTCGTCGAACGCCTGGGAATAGAGAAGGTCCGCAAACAGACGGTGTACGCCATCGACGAGACCAGACAGGGTTTGCTCGACCGGCTGCACAAGTCGAAAGCGCGAGCTCGGGACGCGTGGCTCGAACGCGATGATCCCAGCAATCCGACTCAATTCGTCCAAATCGAACCATTGGAAAAGGTGTTCGCATGAGCAGCCGGAAGGCCTGGGTCCGCGTTACGAACTGCCAAAACATTCCGTTGCGCGAAGGGCGCTCGGTGAGAGTTGCCGGCCGCGAGGTGGCAATCTTCAATCTCGGAGATCGCTTTCTGGCCGTCGATAACCGGTGTCCTCACAAAGGCGGACCCTTGTCGGAGGGCATGATCGCCGGAAACACGGTCGTCTGCCCGCTCCACGCGTGGAGGGTCGACCTCGACACCGGAACGGTGGTCACTACGCCGAAAGTACCGGCCTGCGTAGAAACGTTTCGTACTCGCATCGAGGATGATGTCGTGCTCCTTGAACTCTCGGCCGAT
>JASHWB010000233.1 GCA_030044295.1 Candidatus Acidiferrales bacterium | reverse complement strand
GTTTGCGCGACCAGATTGCGAAAATCCTGCTCCGTTTCAGGAGCCATATCGAGTGCGGCGGCGCTGTCGGCTGCGATGTCCATCTCATGCATTGGCTTCTCGTTTGGCGTGAGCTCGATCTTGCGGAAGTAACGGCCGCAGAGCACCGGCGAATCGACCAATGTGTTGAGCGGCACCGGCTCAAACTCGATGGTGCTGCCGTCCTGCCTCGAAACGGGCAAAGCGGTGCCGAACTGCCATCCCTCCGGAATTTTCAGGCTGGGAATGAAGTTGATGTCCCGCGATGGAAAACCGCCGGGATAAAGCACCAGCTGGTTCCAGCTCAATACGTCGAGCGAAGCCGTGGCGGAAGCGCCCGCGGAAAAGCCCGTATTCGGCGCGGAGAGCAGAAAGTCGAGAGAGACATCCAGGGTGTGGACGCCAGGAGGAATATCGAGATGAAACTCGTACATGTCGGTCAGATCGCGGTGCCACGGAAGGATTTTGCCGTTTCCTCTAAAGAACATTCCGGCGACGTTTATGATAGGGCCATCGGGCATGTGTTCGCCCGGAACCCATTCCGGATAGTAAAGAACGAGTGGCCCAGGGCTCACGGGCATCTGCATGCGAGCGTGCAGGATCTTTTGCGGCGCGTGCGTGGCGTCCACTTCCAAGCGAATCGGGCCGAAGGTGTCCTGCGCTCGCAGAGGGATCGCGGCCAATGCAAATATGATAACAGCGGAAAAGCTCAGCGCATGCGGCTTGAACAAGAGTTTCATCGCGCCCACCTGTGAGAGAGTGGATTTGACCGTACGAATCAAGAGCCAGCAATTGGAATTAACATATCAGAGTTCTGCATGGTGCAGGATGCCGTGAGCCGGTGTCGGACTTACACTAATCGGATGGCGGGTGTTGGGCAACCGTTGCAAGCGGCAGACGGTCTGCACGTGGACCGAGGCTATGAGCGGCCGAAGCCTGGGGCCGTTGCAAGCGGAAGAATACGCCGGGCTCCGGCGGGATTTTCAACAGGCACGAGCGCGGCTTCCAGTCGAGCAACTAGACGCCGCGCGCACGCTGCCGTTCAGGAGGCGGTATTGGAAACTGGCGTTGTCCTCCCGATCTTGCCGCGAGCGCCTTCAGATCGCGAGCCGCCGCAGGCGCCTCGACATATTCTCAGTTGTTGCCTTCCTTCCATGGCCGCGCATCGGCTCAGCCCTTTCGAGCGAGCATAAGAACATAAGCTTTGCAGACAGTTTGCACGGCCTGGTAGCGAGCGCCATCCAGCGTTCGACCGAGAGGGGCTATTGCTAACGATGTGCGAGGGAAGCGTCCGCATCATTACAATCGCAGAGCTTGAGAATTTCGAGTGGCGGGCGTATAAGAAAGCGCCGCAAGAACGTACTCCGGGGGTGGACTTCAGAATTTCCGCTATCGCGCGGAAGGCGGTTTCGCGCGGGCACGGTCCACTTTGCCCAGGTTGCATCGTTCGGCAAGCGCGTGCGCGCAGGAGACAATCATGAGTCCAAAGCGAAAGACCGGTACTGGAAAAGCGAAGGCCAAGAGGAAAGACTTCCGGCGCATAGCCACGGAAGAGGCATTCTCAACGCCCGAGCAAATGGACGCCATGCGCGACGTGCTCGCAAAGCAGACGCAGTATCACCCTGATCTTTTTCTCTGGAGGGTCCAGACCAACCCGAACGGTCCAGTGAACAAGGCGCTGCTCGATTTGGAGGGCGAGCGCATGAAGATCATGGACCGCGATGGCGTGGATATGCACCTGCTGTCGCTCACCTCGACGGGCGTGCAGATGATGGAAGCGGGACGCGCGCTGGAAGTAGCCATCGCGGCGAACGACCGTCTGGCGGCCGCGATCCAACGTCACCCGGCGCGTTTCACCGGACTCGCCACGGTGCCACCGCAAGACGTTCCCGCAGCGATCAAAGAAGCGGAGCGAGCGATCAGCAAGCTGCGCCTGAATGGCCTGATCATCAATTCGCACACGAACGGCGAATATCTGAGCGACAGAAAGTACTGGCCGCTGCTTGAGGCAATCGCAGGCTTGAGGGCGGCCCTTTACATTCACCCGCGCGCGCCGATTCCCGCGATGGCCGAAGCGTACCGTCCCGATCATCTGGAGCATGCGATCTGGGGTTACCAGGCCGAAACGGGTCTGCACGCGCTGCGGCTGATCACCAGCGGCGTCTTCGACGCATTTCCGAACCTGAAGATCGTGCTGGGGCACATGGGGGAGGCGCTGCCGTACTGGCTGTATCGCCTCGATTACATGTGGTGCACGGCGTCGATCAAGTTTGAAGATCGCGTCACATTAAAGAAAAAACCCAGCGAATACTTCAAACAAAATTTCGCCATTACGACCAGCGGCATGAACTGGCATCCAGTGCTGAAGTTCTGCATCGAGGCGGTAGGCGCGGACAACGTCATGTGGGCGATAGACTATCCATATCAGACTTCGCCCGAGGCCGTGAAATTCATGAACTCGGCGCCGATCTCAGATGCCGACAAGCACAAGATCTTTCACAAGAATGCCGAGCGCATCTTCCGCATAAAGCCGGAATGAAGGATCGGCGCAGCCCGGCCGCCGCAAAGCCCCGGCTAAACTCCCGGTGAGACCAGAATGGCGTCGAAAGCATTAAGCGTCGGCGAAGTGATCGACCAGCGTCCGCTGGGCGCATTCCAGAGTTGGGCGATCGTGCTTTGCGGCTTGGTGTTGGTGATGGATGGATATGACGGCTTTACGATGGCCTACGTCACCACACCCGTTGCGCAAGCCACGCACATTCCAGTCCACGCCTTCGGTCCGATTCTCGCGGCAAGTTTGATCGGCCTGATGATCGCGTCGCTGGGGACGGGACCGATTTCCGACCGCATCGGCCGGAAATGGGTGATCATCCTGTCGGAATTAACGTTTGCCGCGTTCTCCGTGCTCACCGCCCATGCGGCGACCTACCATCAACTGTGGATGTACCGCTTCCTCACCGGACTAGGCCTCGGCGGAGCTATGCCCAATGCCGTGGCTCTGGCGTCGGAATATTCTCCCAGGCGTCTCTTGCCGTCCATCGTGGCTACGCTATTCGCGGGAATGCCCATTGGCGGTGTACTGAGCGGAGTGGTGAGCTCGGCAGTGATCGGCACTTGGGGATGGAAGTGGGTTTTCTATGTTGGTGGAATCGTGCCGACCGTGCTGGCCTTGGTGCTCGTCGCAAAACTTCCGGAGTCCGCCCGGTTCATGGCGGCGCGAAAGAAAAGTCCGAAGCGAATCGAAGCAATGCTGAGGCGGATTGCTCCGGAAGTATCACCGGCACAGGTCGATTTCACGGCGACTTCGGACGAAGCGGCGCGAAAGGGAGTGCCGGTGAAGCATTTGTTCACCGAGGGTCGCGCCGTGGGTACGATTCTTCTGTGGATTCCCTACTTCATGAGCCTGATGGGAATGTATTTCATTAACAGCTGGCTGCCGTCGCTCCTGAAAGAAGCCGGCATGAGCGTGTCGCATAGTGTGCTGGTAACTGCGGGCGTGAGCTTTGGGGGAATTTTTGCGTGCTTCGCCGAAGGGCCACTGATCAATGCCCTTGGTTCATTTAACGCGCTGATCGCGGAGTTTCTGCTTTCGGCGGCGTTCTTGGTGGGAGTTGCGGAGGTAACCGGATCATTTCCGCTCGCGCTTTTCCTAGGCTGCATCATGGGATTCTTGGTCATCGGCGCACAGGCAGGCTTGAACGCGCTGGCGGCGAAATTTTATCCGACTCCGATTCGTTCGACTGGCGTCGGCTGGGCCCTGGGTGTCGGTCGCGTAGGTTCCATCGTCGGACCGCTGATCGGGGGAGCGATGTTGGAGGCTGGCTGGAGGCCGAAGGAGATCATCATGTCCGGCGCGCTTTGTGGCCTGCTCGGGTGGCTGGCGATTTGGCTGAGCAAGCGCGTTCGCGGAGTAGCTACGGCGTACCAGCCGGACATGACGCCGATTGCTGCTACCCCAGCCAGCGGCGAATTGAACGTAAGGAGATTTCAGTGATCCTGCGATTTGTTGTTTCAGCTGGTGTGGTGTTTTGCCTTGCATCTCTGCCTGCCGCCAATGCGCGAGCGCAGCAGGCAAACGCTGTCGCACCGCCTTCGATCACGATTGATGGCGCCGTGAGTGCGCCGCTGACGGTATCGCTCGTGGATTTAGAGAAGATGCCGCAGACCACGATTCATGTGGTTAACCCGCATAGTCACCAGGCCGAAACCTATCGCGGAGTGCCATTGGATACACTCTTGCAGCAAGCAGGTGTGCCGCATGGCGAAGCCATCCGGGGAAGGTGGATGACCGCATACGTACTGGCAACGGCCGCGGACGGATACCGCGTGGTGTACTCTCTGGCCGAGCTTGATGCGGCGTTTCTAGACTCCGATGTTTTGGTCGCGGATCAAATGAATCAAGCGCCATTAAGCAGGAGCGAGGGGCCGTTCAAGCTGGTCGCGCCGCACGACAAGCGGCCTGCGCGATGGGTTCGTATGCTGAAGTCGATCACGATCGTAATTCCGAACTGAGCTTCCTTGCGTCATTGCGCTGAAACTTTGCGCAGGTAGCCTAATTCTTTAGGATGAGCCAGATCCCAAGGGTCGCGACAAAGAGGCAAGTTCAATCGAGGTGAGCGATGTCCAATTACCCAGAAGCAGCGCCAATGCGACCGGCGGCAACGGCACCGGGCATACCCAAGGCGGCCATCTGGACTGGGCGTGTTATCAGCGTCCTGGTGATTTTGTTCATGATTTTCGACGGCGTTACAAAAGTGCTGAAGATACCCCAGGTGCTCCAGGCGTCGGCGCGGCTGCATCTTTCCGTTGCCCAGACTGTCTGGATAGGGATCGTACTGCTGGTTTGCACCGCGCTTTACGCGATCCCGCGCACGGCGATCTTCGGCGCGATTCTTCTCACCGGATACTTAGGAGGAGCCGTCGCGGTTCAATTGCCGGCCAGGGATCCCTTTTTCGAAAATGCATTTCCGGTGATCTTCGGATTGTTCGTGTGGGCGAGTCTATTTCTGCGCGATGCGCAAGTGCGCTCGATCGTGCCGTTTCGCGCTCAGCCCTAGCCCCGAAAATTAAGCGAGTATTGGAGAACCGCCGTGCAGAAGATTCATCCGTGTCTGTGGTTCGACGGTAACGCCGAAGAGGCAGCCAAGTTTTATGCATCGATCTTCAAGAACTCGAAGATCGCTACCACCAGCCGCTACGAAGACCCCAACAACCGGAGCGGTCAGCCCGTCGGTTCGCCCATGGTCGTCATGTTTGAACTCGACGGCCACACATTTATGGGGCTTAACGGCGGCCCGCAGTTCAAATTCTCGGAGGCTGTTTCGTTCGTCGTGAATTGCGAATCGCAAGAAGAAGTCGATTACTACTGGGAAAAACTTTCCGCAGGCGGGCAGCCACATCGCTGCGGCTGGCTGAAGGACAAATTTGGCCTCTCCTGGCAAATCGTCCCGACCGCGCTGGCGAAGCTCATGAGCGGTCCCGATCCCCTGAAGCGCAGTCGCGTGATGCAGGCACTCCTAAAAATGGACAAGCTCGATATAGCTGCTTTGCAACGAGCCTACAACGGGGACGACATGTGACCGCGATCCTTTCTTCCTAAGCGTGGCTCGCAGGGCTCCCTTCTGGCACAATGCTCGATCACGCCGGTTTTGCGGGGTAGATTCGACGATGAAATCACGCGTTCGCTCCAGAGCGTTCGTCGTTTTTCTAGGCATCAGCCTTGTACTCTCGTTGCTTGCACGCGTTTCACGCGCGCAGGAGAGTCCGGCAGCGATCATGACTCTAGTCGTAGACGAGTCGCAGGCCGCGCGCCGCATCGCCTTCGCGCACGAAGAAATTCGCGTGCATCCCGGCGCGCTCGGCCTGGCCTATCCGAAGTGGATACCCGGCGAGCATGGCCCAACCGGCCCGATCGACGACCTGGCCGCGCTACAAATCCACGCGGG
>JASHWB010000232.1 GCA_030044295.1 Candidatus Acidiferrales bacterium | reverse complement strand
ATTCCCCAGTGCACCGGGAATATTTCGGGAATCTGATCCCAGTGCGCGTGCAAGTAAATTGCCGCCGCGCCAAGAATCGCAAACGGCCCCGCCTGGAGCAGCCAGCCGCCGGGAAGATGCGCGGCTCTCGGTGCGAGTTCTGCTTCCCGAACGAGCACGGGTTTCGCAGCATGGGGCATCACTTCTTCCCGCGCAATTTGAAATGCGATCAGCGGCCCGAACCCAAACCACGCAATCCCCAGAATTAAGAGCGGCCAGCGCCGTGGGACGCCTCCGGCGAGTATAAGCGCCCATCCGATGGCGATAAGAACTATGGCGAGCGTCCGGTAGCGCCTCAGGATTTTCCGGCCTTCTGCGGAACTGCGGAATTCGGGCGCCACCGTCACGCTGAAGAAAAGCGCGGGGCGCTCCCACAGCGGGAGCTTCCAGAAAATCGCCGCTTCGACGGCACCGATGATTACCAGAAACACGCAGAACAAAATCAGCGGGACATGCGCCATCCGACCGCACCTCCTGGCGATTTGCGTTCAGCCTGCCTCGCTCGCCGTCACGTTTCGGTCAATCGCCCTGCCAATGCCTTCAATTGTTCAGCAACGGACGCGCGCGGCAGGCCGTCCGCAATCGCCTTTGCCGCCAATTCTTCCAGACGCCGCGAAAACTCCTGCTTGGCCGCCGGGCTTGCCTTGCGTTCCGGGCGCCGGCGAACGATAGCTCCCCGCCCCCGACTCAGGTCAAGCCAGCCTTCCTGCTCCAGCACCCGATAAGATTCCGCGACGGTGTTGTGATGCACGCCGAGATCGATCGCCAGTTGCCGCACCGGAGGAAGCCGGTCTCCCGAAGCGAATTCGCCTGCCACGAGCAGAGCGCGCAATCCGCCCACGATCTGTTCGTACGCCGGGCGATCCGATCCCAAATCGATTCGCAGTACCGGGACACCATGCGTCATTGTCTATTGTACATAGACACTATACATTATGATTCTCATTGTCAAGCTGGCAGCTCGCGCACCGCGCGAATCCCGAAATAACGGAATTACCGGAGCAGGTCTTCGAGCTGAATTTTCGCTTCGGTTCTCGCGTCGCGGTATTTCACGATCACGGGCGTGTATAGCGAGAGATTCCAATCCTTGCCGCGGCCCCTGGCAACGGAGCGCGCCCCGGCAACCACCACAGCGTTCTCGGGAACGACGAGCGGCTCATCATCGGTCGCGCTATGCACTTCGCCGGTAGCCAGATCGTACAGGGGTGTCGAACGATTCAGAACCGTGCCCGTGCCGAGCACAGCGCGCCGCTTGACCACTGTGCCTTCATAAATTCCGCAGTTGCCGCCGATCAGCACGTCTTCTTCGACGATCACCGGCAGCGCGCCGACTGGCTCGAGCACGCCGCCGATCTGCGAGCCTGCGGAAATGTGGCACTTCCGCCCAATCTGGGCGCAGCTGCCGACCAGCGCGTGTGAATCGATCATCGAACCCTCGTCCACGTAGGCGCCCGCATTGATGTACATAGGCGGCATGCACGTGACGCCCTTCGCCACATAGCATCCATCACGGATGCTCGATCCACCCGGCACGATGCGCACACCCGAGTCAATCGAGAAATTTTTCAGCGGGAAAGTGGACTTATCGAAAAAGTCTTGTTGCGAGCCATCAGAACACATCTCCACGATGTGCCCCATCCGAAATCCGAGCAGAATGCCCTTCTTCACCCACGCGTTCACGCGCCAACCGGTTTTCGAGCTTCCATCCGGCTCCGCAGCCCGGATTTCGCCCGAATTTAGCGCGTTTTTGAAGCGCTGAAACAGCTCGTGGTCCAATTCAGAGTAGCGCCCGGGGTTGTCGTCGAATAGCCGCTCGATTTCAGCGCGTAGCATAAGCCCCTTGCGCCAATCCCACGGCTTGGAGCGCGCTGCGAATCTTCGCCAGGCTTTCTGGCTTCGGGGCAACCATAGGCAGGCGGAAAACGGGTTCGAGCAATCCCATCAGCGCCATCGCGGCCTTCACAGGTCCGGGATTCGTCTCCACGAAATTCGCTTCCATCAATCGGAAGTACCGCTGATGAATCTCACGCGCCGCGGCGAAATCATTGGCCAGTGCGAGTTGAACCAAGCGCGTCATTTCGGCGGGAATTTCATTCGATGCCACGGATATCAGCCCGCGTCCGCCAATAGCCATCAGCGGCAGGGTGATTCCGTCGTCGCCCGAAAGCACCGAAAATCTGTCCGGAACCATATCGAGGATCGCCGCCTGTTGAGCGATGTTTCCCGATGCCTCCTTCACCGCGACGATGTTCTCAATGGCCGCCAGCCGCTTGATTGTGGTCGGCTCGATGTTCACGCCCGTGCGCCCGGGAATGTTGTACAGAATCACCGGAATGCGTACCGCCTCCGCGATGGCGCGGAAGTGCTGATAGAGGCCTTCCTGCGTTGGCTTGTTGTAATACGGGCTGACGGACAAAATTCCCTTCGCGCCCATTGATTCGAACTCGCGGGCCATTTTCATCACATGCGCGGTGTCGTTGCCGCCTGCTCCAGCGACCACCGGCACGCGTCCGCGCGCTTCCTCGAGCGTGATTTCCACCACGCGCTTTTGTTCGGCGCTCGTCAGCGTGGGACTTTCGCCGGTTGTCCCGCAGGGCACTAGGAAGTTGATTCCGCCTTCGATTTGCCGCCGTACGAGGCGGCGCAACGCCTCTTCGTCCAATGAAAGGTCCCGGCGAAATGGAGTCACCAGCGCCGTGCCGCATCCCGTAAACATGTCCCGCCTCCTTCGAACCGCCCTACTCGATTTCGTTCACGACATCTCGAAA
>JASHWB010000231.1 GCA_030044295.1 Candidatus Acidiferrales bacterium | reverse complement strand
TGAAAGGAGAAATTTCTCGTGAATAACCTGCATCGCGAGCTGGCTCCCGTTTCCGATGCTGCATGGGCCCAAATTGAGGAAGAAACCACGCGGACGCTGAAGCGCTATCTCGCTGGCCGCCGTGTCGTCGACGTCCACGGCCCTGCCGGTCCCGCGCTCTCCGCTGTCGCCACCGGCCACCTGCGCGGGATCGCGCCTGCCGGAGAAGGCGTCATTTCCCACCAGCGTGAAGCCAAGGCGCTCGTCGAACTGCGCGTACCATTCGACCTCGAACGCCAAATGATTGACGACGTGGAACGCGGTGCCAACGATTCCGACTGGCAGCCCGCAAAAGACGCCGCCCGAAAACTCGCTTTCGCCGAAGATCGTGCGATCTTCGAAGGCTACAGTGCCGCCGGAATTACCGGCGTTCGCCAGGGCACCAGCAATCCCAGGAAATCTCTCCCCGAAGACGTCCGCAAATATCCGGAGGCCTTTGCGCAGGCCCTAAGCCAGTTGCGCCTCGTCGGCGTTAATGGTCCCTATTCCATTCTGCTCGGCGCCCACGCCTATACGGATCTCGCCGAAACCAGCGACTACGGCTATCCCGTCCTTGAGCACGTCAAGCGTCTCGTCGAAGACAAAATCATTTGGGCGCCGGCCATTGACGGCGCTTTTGTGGTCACATCGCGCGGTGGCGATCTCGATCTTCACATCGGCCAAGACGCATCCATCGGCTATTTGAGCCATACCGACACCCACGTCCGCCTCTACCTGCAGGAGACCTTTACATTCCTGTACCTTACCTCCGAATCGGCCGTCGCCCTCGCCGCTCCCTCCAGGCCGCGCTCATCTTGACGCGTTTCGCGGCCGCGGCGTAGGGGCACAGCATGCTATGGCCCGCAGTCGCTCTCTTTCGGCGTCCCGCCTCCAGTCCGATTTATGAGACGGTTGTGTAGCGGCGCCCTTTAGGGCGGCGGCCTTGCGGAGCCTACTGAACGGTAAACGCTGCCGAGTAACAAAACGGGGTGTTTTTCTGGAACCAGGTGTTTGCAGTTGGCGTGATTTCCGCGCCGTCGGAAACCAGTGGCGCGCAGTTCTGAGGCAGGGCAACTGGGGATTGGAACCGTTTCATCGGGATTCGGATCGCTGCGACATGGCGTGATTCTAATGCGAATCGAGGAATAGCAACGAGGTCCGAGCCCTGGTTATGTCCTACTGCAAACGAAACCTCTTGATGTGCTCTTTCAAAATGCACGCGTTCATCACCACCAAAATCCCTGCCTGACGCGCGCGCTCCGCCGCTTCCGCGTGCATTACGCCTTCCTGCATCCACACCGCCCGCGATCCCACTCGAATCGCCGCTTCCACGATTTCCGGCACGAATTCGGACCTGCGAAAAATATCCACGATGTCCACGCGCTCGGGAACATCCTCCAGCCGCGCGTAACATTTCTCGCCCAGCACTTCCATCTCACTCGGATTGATCGGAATGATCCGGTAGCGGACAGACTGCAAATATTCGGCTACTCCGTAGCTTGGACGAAACTTCTTGCTCGAAAGCCCCACCACCGCGATCGTCCGGCTCGTCTTCAAAATTTCACTCACCGGATCGCCAACCGGCGCCGCTCCTCGATTGAAATTCGCGCTGCTCTCAGTGGAATGGTCCATTGCACCCTTTCTCATCGGCGGCCATCGCCACAGTCGCCCCCGCCGTTCCGTAAAAACTCGTAGCCTGGCCCGCTTCGTGGATACTCACGTGCATTCCAAGTTCCAAACAGGTTTTGAGGCCGCTCGTTAGCCCTCGCGAACTGTTCCCCGCGAAAAACACACCCTTACGGCTACAGCCGTACTATGAATCCCAAACAATCCGGCAGGTGTTTGGCCGTCCAGCGTTCCCCAATCGCGGACGCCCGCTGGCCACAATTCTAACGGAATCTGCGCCGATGGAAAGTAGAATCGGCCGCCGAGTTCCACCCGCGCTGCGATTGCTCCTCAGGGCAAACTTGCCCGGAGCCAAACTTGGCGCGGCGCAAATGGGTGCTATACTTCGATTTTGACCCCGGACCTGCTCAAAGGAGCGCCAGGATGGGAGTCCAGTTGCTGGAAGTTTGGAATTGGGCGAGACGCCGCAAAGTCTTCGCCGGCCTCCTGGTTGCATGCACCTTGGGCATTGGCATCCTGATCGGCACGATTATTCCTGGCCACACTTTAGCCACTCGCGCGCAAACTCCCAGCGGCGCGGAGTTGCTCTCCATTCCCGAGCCGGTCACGCTCTCGAACGCCTTCTCGGCCATTTCCAAGAATCTCGAACCAGCCGTCGTCAACATCTCTACAACCCAAGTCATCGTGCGGCCCAAGGGCGACAAGGCCCAGAGCGATCTCGACGACGCCCCGCTCGGCGATTTCTTCGACCGCTTTTTCAATTCGCCTGATGACGCTCCCGACGCCGAAAAAAGTCTGGGCTCCGGCGTGATCGTCGATCCCAAGGGCTTCATCCTTACCAACGACCACGTGATCGATGGCGCCACGAAGATTCAGGTCAGCCTCGATGGCGACGAGATGCATTACGGCGCCCGCGTCATCGGCTTCGATAAAGACACCGATCTGGCCGTCATTAAAATCGACGTGGGACGCGATCTGCCCGTCGCCAAGCTCGGAAACTCCGACGGCGTGCAGGTGGGCGATTGGGTCCTGGCCTTCGGCAGCCCCTTCGGTTTGAATTCCACGGTTACCGCGGGAATCGTCAGCGCCAAGGATCGCGCCGCCGGGACGCAATTTCAGCGTTTCATCCAGACTGACGCGGCCATCAATCCCGGCAATTCCGGCGGCCCGCTCGTCAGCATGAATGGCGACGTGATCGGCATCAACACCGCCATCTATACCGGCAGCCGTGGATTCGAAGGCGTCGGCTTCGCGCTGCCTTCCAACGCCGCCATCAACGTCTACAACCAGCTCGTCACCCACGGCAAAGTGACGCGCGGCTCGATCGGCGTCACCTTCCAGGAAGACAATAGCGAAAATCCCATCCTGATGAAGGAATTGGGCGCGCCCTATGGAATCGTCGTCGAGAAGATCGAACCCGGCAGCCCGGCCGATAGAGCGGGGCTGAAAGCTGGCGACGTGATCACCACAGTGGACGGAAAGCCGGTGCATAACGGCAACGATCTGGTCAGCCCCATCGCGCAGACTCCCATCGGTCGCTCCGTCAGCATTCAATACGTCCGCAATAAGCAGGCCAAGGAAGTTTCCGTCATGGTCGCGGATCGCGATAAGCTCTTCCCGGAGACTGCTGACGATTCCGGTTCGCAGCCCGATCAACCGCAAGAACCTGGCCAGTTCGGGCTCCACGTCGAGCAGCTAACCCCCGATCTTTCGACGAAGCTTGGCGTCGGCAAAATGACTGGCGTAGTCGTCACGGAAGTTGAGCCCGCCACCTTTGCCGAAGATACCGGCTTTCACCGCGGCGACGTAATTGTCGAAGTCAACCACGCGCCGATCGCTTCGCTTGCCGATTACCACGCGCAAATGTCGAAGCTGAAAGCTGGGCAGGACGTGCTCTTCAAAATCGAACACCGGGACTCCAATTCCGGCAGTTGGCTCACGCTGTTCCTCGCGGGGCAGATCCCGTCGCGCCCCTGAGCTTTGGCGCGGTTGAGTTCGGAAGTTTGCGCGGCCAGCCATACCCCCAGCCGATCCGCCGCGCGTTGCTTGTTACGTTGCGCCGCTCCACTCGCAGGTTGAGTTGGGCCGCCGGACGCTGATAATAAAGTGAATGGCTGTTCTCGCGGGCATACATCCGAAGGATAGCGTCGATCAAGACGCTGGACGATTGATATGAGAAACCCATCTCGCTGGATTGCAATCATCGCATCGTTGTTGGTCGCCTGCGCCGCACACGCCACCACGACGGCCAAGACCAGGGCTCGCCATTCTCGCCAGCGCAGCGCGCACGCCACGTACCGCACCGTGCGCTACGCGCGGCAAACATCTTCGACCACAACCTCAACCACAACGCGCGCTGCCCACCCATCAACCACGAAAAAAACGCATCATTACACGCATCACCGCTACGCCCGGCGCAGCCGCCATCATCACGTTGTGCTTCCGAAGGGCCCCAGCGTCGACCGCATCACGCAAATCCAGACGGCTCTTGGCCGCGGCGGCTACTACACGGGCGATCCGAGCGGCAAGTGGGACGCGGGCACCGTCGCCGCCGTCCAGAAATTCCAGTCCGCCAACAACATCGACGCCACCGGCAAGCTCGACGCGCCCACCCTGCAAAAGTTGGGGTTGGGTTCGGATATCGCCGGAGTGGCCGCGCCAAGGCCGGTCGTTCCGCAGGTCTCGACGGGAGCGCCGGCAACCACCGCTCCGCCTCCTGCTCCGCCGGCAAGCGCCAAGCCGGGAAAGCCCTCCGGCTCCGCGAATCCTGCTGGCGCTGCTGGTCAGGTGCAATCGGCCGCTGCAACTTTGAACAAGCCGCAAGGCTCCTCAACCGCGACCGCCGCGCCTTCGTCCGCTGCCGCGAGCAACGCGGATTCCAGTGGCGGAGGCGGTGCATCTGGAGTCTCCGCGATTGCGCCCTCCACCGCGCCGGCCGATAGCGGCGCATC
>JASHWB010000230.1 GCA_030044295.1 Candidatus Acidiferrales bacterium | reverse complement strand
CGAGCGCGGATCGGCCGCGCGGCCATTCGGGCTATAGCTTGCGCGAGTAGGCGAAATGGGCATGCGTCCGCTGACCATTCGCGCTTGGCTGAATTGCGACGCACTGATTCCTCCTTGATGCATCGACACGGCTGCACGGCCGAAGTCGTGTCCATCCATGGAGGAGAAGCCCGCACGAACTCGGTCGCTCCGCATCGCCTCATTGAAATTTGAGAATGGGTGCGCTCCGCGTCCGAGAGGCGCGAACCCCTGATGGAAATCATTGTGTCCGTTCACGAACGCATAACCACGTCCCCAACGGCCCCACCACGGGTGATACCAATCGCCGGGGCCACAGGGCAGCCAACCCACGCGCCCGAAACCCCAGCCGAATCCGACTCCGAAGCCCCAGCCTCCTCCGCCCCAGCCGAAGAATGAGACATAAGCCGGCGCCCATACTGGATAGTAGAAGGGATTGTAGTAAACCGGGCCCGGCCACCAAACCCAGTTGCCGCCGTAAACCATCCAACGGCCGTAGTGATACGGCGCCCAGCCCCAAGGCTCGTACGAAACCCACGTCCATCCGTAATATGGTTCCCAAACCCAGCGGCCATCACGATACGGCGCCCAGTTCGGGCCTTCAGAGGGAATCCACACAGGACCGTAGTCCGGGACTTCCGACCATGTGCCGTAGCCATCGAGATCGCCCGAGCCGGTGTAATACGGGTCGGTTTTGTGCCAGCTTTGCGCATCTTCGATCCTGCTGTTTCGCTGGTCGTTCCAGTTGTCCCAGGCGTCCTCGGCGGGAGCAGTTGACGTTTTGTATTCAGGATTGTCGGTGCCAGCGACTGTAATCAATTGGCCTGCGTCCACGTGCGTGCTGCCTTGTGGCGTAGTCACGTCCGCGGAGCCGTTGCGGACCGTGATTTCGCTTTCCGCACTCGAATCGACCACAATCCGGTATTCGCCCGGGCCGTTCGGATGCAGCGCCGCATTCGGCGTATCGATTTCCGGGGCGGCTTGCGCGTCTTTCATCACCGTGTACGTGGCGAGACCCTGACCGACTTGAACCTGAATCGTGCCGCGATTGAGTTGCGCGATCTTTACCGTGGTGTTGCTCGACAGCCGCAGCACATCGGCATAATCGAGTTGGATTTCAGCGCGTCCATCGGCCCCTGTGGAAATGCGGTCGCCGACCGCTACCGGCGTGTTCACGATTGCCGGCACCCAATCGCCATTGTCGCCGCGCTGCGTGGATACGCTACCTTGAACGAGGCTAACGCGCGCCATTCCCGGAGCGTTGGGGTCAGCGTCGGTAGGTGCGTTCGACGCCGTACCGGGCTGAGTGGGCGGAGGCGCAGGTTGAGCGGCGGGAGGCTGTTGCTCGCTATATTGCCCATAGTCATCTTGAGCATGGATCGGCGATACTGCGATCAAGAGCGCCGCCGTCGCGAGAAGAATAAGAAATCTTTTCATTGCTTGCCTCCTACCGAGAGCCCGGTCCTAAATCACCGTTGACTCGTAGTGCATGGCTCGTGCCAAACCGCCGCTTCGCGTGCTTTGTAAGTGATGGTAGATCAGAGGCTTGCACCGGCAGTAGGCGTGGCCTTTCGGGTAGGTCTTGCGGGATTGGTGGTTTTGGCGCTGGGGTGGTGGTTTTCAGCCACCACGGGGAGTTTCGTGACGAGCACTATTGCGCGGGCTCGGCGGCGTCGTCCGGGTCGGGCACACCCATTTTGGAGAGGCGATAGCGCAGGGCGTTTCGCGACAGTCCCAAGGCACGAGCGGCCTGCGACTTATTTCCATTCGCCTGCCGAAGGGCTTCGCGAATCATTTCTTCTTCCCATTTCTCAATCGTCATTCCCGGCGGCAACACGGGCGAGAGGCTTGCCCCGGAGCGGCGCGACGATGATTCGGAGTCGAAGTGAATGTCGCCGGCATCGAGCACGGCATTGGCAGCGAGAGTGGCCGCACGGGTCACAATGTTTTCAAGTTCGCGGACGTTTCCTGGCCAGTGATAGTCGATCAGCTTGCGCAGCGCTTCAGGCTTGAGCGTGCGGACCGGCTGGTTTGATTCGCGGGCGAACTTTTCGAGAAAAAAATTCGCGAGCGCCGGAATGTCTTCCTTATGCTCGCGCAGCGGCGGAATGTCGATGGCTACGACATTGAGCCGATAGTACAGGTCTTCGCGAAAGGCTCCTTCCTCAATGGCAGCGCGCAGGTCGCGATTCGTGGCGGCGATCAGACGCACGTCCACTTTGATGGTTCTGGTGCCACCCAGGCGCTCGAATTCACGGTCTTGCAGGACGCGCAACAGCTTGACTTGGGTGGCCGGAGGAACGTCTCCGATTTCATCCAGGAAGAGCGTCCCCTTGTCCGCCAGCTCGAATTTCCCGGGCTTGCTGGTGGTTGCGCCCGAAAATGCGCCCTTTTCGTAGCCGAAAAGCTCGCTTTCGAGCAGGTTTTCGGGAATTGCGGTGCTGTTAATTTTGACAAAAGGTCCGGAGGCACGCTGCGAATGCTCGTGGATCGCGCGTGCGATCAGATCCTTTCCTACGCCGCTTTCGCCGCCGAGCAGCACCGTCGCATTCGTCGCCGCCACGCGCTCGACCAAAGCCAGCACGGCCTGCATTTTGCCGCTTTGGGCCACAACGTTGTTGTATTCGTAGCGCTTCCCGAGCGCTTCGCGCAGGGCGCGGTTTTCGTCGCGCAGCTCGCGCGCGGCGAGTTCCTTCCGAATCACCAGTACTAATTCCGCGAGTGAGAAGGGCTTGAGAACGTAATCGGACGCGCCAGCTTTCATGGCCTCGACAGCGGCTTCCACGGTGCCATAAGCGGTCATAATGACGACCGGCAGATTCGCGTTTATCCGCTTCAAAGCATGAAGCAGTTCCACGCCGGTCATGCCCGGCAATTTGTAATCGGAAACAACGAGGTCGAAAGGCTCCTTGCCGGCAAGCTGGAGGCCGGATTCGGCATTATCCACGGCGCGCGCGCGGAAACCCTCGTCCGCGAGCTGCAGCTCCAGCAATCGCCGCAGCTTCGGCTCATCTTCGACGACGAGGATGGATGGCTTGGGTTCGGTCATTTTCGTTGTGGGTCGCAGGGAATGAACACGCGAAACCGCGCCCCGTGCGGCGAATCTTCGAGGCGGATCGACCCGCCATGCTCGTCTAGAATTTTGGCCACGATGGCCAGCCCGAGTCCCACGCCATCCTTTTTCGATGTAAAGAAGGGGTTAAAAATTTGCTCCCGAAGCTCGGGCGGCACTCCCGGACCGGTGTCTTCTACGATGACGGAAACTCCTTTCGGCCCCTTCCCGCCTCCCGCGGCAATAGCCAGTTTTAGGGTGCCGCTTGCGGGCTGGTTGCCGTCCATGGCTTGAAAAGCGTTCTGAATCAGATTAATGAAAACCCGCTCGCACAGTTGCTCGTCAACCATCAATTCCGGCAGGGCATTCGCATATTCCCGCTCGATACGCACGCGAGCCTGCGGGAACTGATGTTCGACGGAGTCGAGCGCCCGGTCAACAACTTCATT
>JASHWB010000229.1 GCA_030044295.1 Candidatus Acidiferrales bacterium | reverse complement strand
CGATTTTTTGTCCTAGATAGCGGCCCGCCATCCCCACGCCCGCCATCACCGGAATCAAATCGCCGAGCATGGAAATCGGAGAGACAACGTGCAGCTTTTTCAGGTCGCCAAAGTGGCTGGTACCATCTTTTCCGCGCGTCGGCGAAGCGGCTTTGGCCATGTGCTGCGTGAAAATGTCGCGCGGTTTGAAACCCTTTACGAGCAGCGTGCCGATGTTGCGAATCATGGGTGCCAGCCAATCGCGCGGATCGAGAGCATACGCAGTGCCGACGGAAATCGCTTCTTGCCCGAGGCTGGAATAGACGCCGCCAACGATCTTGTTCTGCCGGAAAAGACGCACTAGCCGTTCTTCAAGCTGGCGATTGAGCTGCATGAAGTAGTACAGCTCCAGATACCGTTCGCTGGTGAGCTTGGTTTCCATTTGCGGTGCTTTTTCCTTCGTCGCGCTTTCCCTTCGTAGCAATCCGCGAGAAACGCCGCGTCCGATCCTGCCCGAGACTAAATAACCGCCGAGCCCGCATCGTGATGGATTGCGTGCGCGGCGGGCAAATGCCGCTCCAATTCCTCGCGACTGATGTGCACCGGTTCGCGCTCGAATACCGACGCAAAATGCGCCGTCAGCCGCTCGCGAACCTCGCCGAGCGCAATGGGGCGTCCCAGCGCGCGTTCGAGTGACGTTGCGCGCTTCCCTGCGACGCCGCACGGCACGATCAAATCAAAATATTGCAAGTTGGTGCACACGTTGTACGCAAAACCGTGCGAACTGACCCATCGGCTCAGATGCACGCCGAGCGCCGCAAGTTTCTCTTCACCTGCAGACGCATCGAGCCAAACTCCGTGGTTCGCGGCGCTGCGATGCGCTGCCAATCCGAAATCAGCCGTCGCGCGGATCATCAGCTCTTCGAGCTGCTCCACATACCAGTGAATGTCGCGGCGATGTTCGGCAAGGTCGAGGATAGGATATCCGACGATCTGTCCGGGACCATGATATGTGATGTCCCCCCCGCGGTCGGAATAATGGAACTCGACGTCCATCTGCGCGAGCGAGCGTTCGCTCGCATGCAGATTGTCGCGCTTGCCGTTGCGACCGAGCGTGATTACATGCGGGTGCTCGCATAGCAGAAGCGTATCTGGAATCGCACCTTCCTTGCGCGCTTCCACCATTTCATGTTGCAAAGCACACGCCGGCTCGTAGGCGATTAGCCCCAGATCGGTCACCCAGGCGATTTTTTCGGGCTGCTGCATGAAATTCTCAAAACGAAAAAAATGCGACGCGAGGCCCAAGGTCCCCAGAGAAATCCAGGGTTAGAAGTTGATCGAGATGCCGCGCACAGAATTGAACGCGTCGCCCATCGCCTCCCAAATCGTTGGATGCGCGTGAATCGTGGCGGCCATATCGTCGAGCGTGGCTTCGAGTCCAAGCGCGGTGACCGCTTCAGAGATAATTTCCGTCGTCAGCGGGCCGATCGCGTGGACGCCCAGTATTTCGCTGTATTTGGCCTCTGAGACCACCTTTATGAAGCCTTCGTGCTGGCCCAGAATGCTGGCCTTGCTGTTGCCGAGAAACGGAAATTTCCCCGTCTTCACTTCAAAGCCGGCTTCGCGCGCCTGTTTTTCCGTCAGCCCGACGGAGCCGATTTGAGGCTCGCAGAACGTCACGTTCGGGCAGCGCTTGCGATCGAACGGCTGCACGTCTTTTCCGGCCATGCGGCCCACCGCGATGATTCCCTCCATCGACGCGGCATGGGCGAGCTGCGGCAATCCCGCGACGATATCGCCGATGGCGTAAAGGCGGGGCTCGGCTGTTTCCAAGTACGCGTTCGTGTGGACGAAACCGCGCTCGACCTTCGCCTTCGTCTTCTCGATTCCCGTGTTTTCAGTCATCGGACGCCGTCCCACGGCGATGAGCACCTTCTCCGCGCTCAATGTTTGCGGTTTCCCGCCTTTATCCTTATAGGTGACCGTCGCACCGTCGGCATTCTTCTTCACCGAATCAACGGCTGCCTCCAACTCGACGCGAATGCCGCGCTTCTTAAATGCCTTCTGCAATTCTGCGGAAACGTCGTCGTCCTCGAGCGGCACCATTTTCGGCATCACTTCGAGCAACGTCACATCCGATCCGAAGGTTTTGAAAATCGAGGCGAACTCCACGCCCACCGCGCCGCAGCCCACCACGATCATCGACTTTGGAATCGCCGGCATGGCCAGAATCTCGCGATTCGTAAGGACCGTTTTCCCATCGATTTCTACGCCCGGCAGCGAACGCGCCTCAGAACCAGTTGCCAGCATGATGTACGTGGTTTCAAGTTCCGTGATTTTGCCGTCTTTCTCCACGGACACGCGGCCAGGCCCCGCGATCCGCCCCCAGCCCTGGATTGAGTCCACTTTGTTCTTCTTGAAAAGCGCGCCGATGCCGCCGGCATGCTTTTTGACAATCCTGTCTTTGCGCGCCAGCATGGCGGGCCAGTTCACCTTCACACCCGTCACTTCGAATCCGAATTCCTCGGCGCGCAGAAAGTTGTCGTAGATATCCGCGTGATGGAGAAATACCTTGGTAGGAATACAGCCCACGTGAAGGCAGGTACCGCCCAGGAAAGGGTCCTTTTCCACTACGGCGGTTTTCAGGCCCCATTGACCGGCGCGAATGCCGGCGACGTATCCTCCCGGGCCACTGCCGATGATCACCAAATCATATTTGGCCAATCGCTCTCCCCTTCTGGCTTTCGCGAGCTGCGGCTCAGGAACCGCCAGCAAGTGTTCCTATCGCCCTGCAGCCGAAGGATTTTATCAGCGGCCGCAACGTGCCGCAACCAACTGCCCCCGCACTTGGCGGCAATCCATCAGATTCTGCGCGCAGTTCGCACGATGCACTCGCACACGCTACGCAACGAACTTGTAACCAACGCCGCGCACCGTTTGCAAATGACGCGGCTTGCCGGGATCGTCTTCAAGGTAGCGTCGCAATCGGACAATGAAATTATCAATGGCGCGCGTATCGGTGTCCTCGCGAAGGTCCCAAACATCCTCCAAAATCGCCTTTCGCGATACTACGCGACCGGCATTGCGAATCAGATGCCGCAGCAGCTTGGCTTCCATCAGAGTGAGATGGACGGTGTTTTCGCCGGAGCGAAGCTCCAACGTCTCAAAATCGAGTGTTTTCGTATCAAACGCATACACCTCGCCGGAGCTACCCCCAACGTCCGAAGCTGCCGCTTCCGGCGAAGGCGCTGCGCCTACAGCCGCGGAAGCGGTCGCCTTCATCGACCCTGACAGCCACGCGCTGCGGCGCAGCAATCCCTGCAGCCGCGCCAGAAAAATCTGCAAATCGAAGGGTTTGGCAAGATAGTCGTCGGCGCCGGCGGCAAATCCTTCGAGCACGTCTTCAGGGCGCCCGCGCGCCGTCAGGATGAGCACCGGCACGTAGTTCTTTGCCTTGCGCAGAGCCGACGCCACAGCAAAACCATCCATTCCAGGGAGCATCACGTCCAGCACGACGGCGTCGAAATGTTCACTCTGGTGGAGCAAACGGCGAACGGCCGATTCGCCATCGCCGCACAGATCGGCCGCATGACCCTCGGCTTCCAGATTGAAACGGAGGCCCTCGGCCAGATGCGTCTCGTCTTCCACCACCAGGATGCGGCTCACGAGCTTAGCCTCGGCAATTCGAATGTGACCGTCGTGCCCGGCACACTGCCGCCGCTTTCGGCAAAAACTCGGCCGCCGTGTGCGCGGGCTATTGATTTGACGATGAACAGTCCCAAACCGGTTCCCTTGGCGCCGGAGAGAGCGCGTCCGCGAACTCGATAAAATCGCTTGAAGATGCGCTTCAATTCGTGGGACGGGATGCCAATGCCACGGTCGCTGACGCGCAGTGCGATCCGGTTTTCGTAAGGTAGTGTGTCGAGTTGAACGGAAACGTCCACGTTCCCGCCCGAATACTTGATCGCGTTATCGAGAATGTTGGCAACCGCCGTTCGCAAATCCTCCGGATCTCCATGAACCTTCACGGGCGATCCGTCCTGTGCGCCGTTTGAGGAAATTTGATGCCAGTACACCGCGCTGGGCGCCAAATGATGCCGGGTACGCGCCAGGTCCATGCACTGGCCTACCAACTCGCGGAAATCGAACTCTTCGGGATGGGTCTTCGCGCGGGCCATTCGAACTTGTCCGGCTTTCAGTACCTGCTCTACTGTCCCAAGCAGCCGGTCCGTATCCTCGAGCATGAGACCGTAAAACTGTTTGCGCTGTGAAGGTTCGAGCTCCCGGCGCTGTAAAGTCTCCAGGTAAAGTCTGATCGACGCAATCGGCGTTTTCAGTTCATGCGTGACCGCGTTGATGAAGCTGTCGTGCTGCTCGTTGCGGCGGATTTCACGCACCAGGAACGTCGTGTTCAGAACTAACCCCGTAATGATTAGCAAGAAAAATATAACGCCCGAAAACAGCAAAACGGCGTCGCGCCAATTGCGAATAATCCAGCTGATGTTGAGTACGACCGCGGCGCTGATGGAAGCAACGCCGACGATGAGAAAGAAAATGGTTGTCTTGCGGCGGCTTATGACGCGCATAGGTCGGCAGATCTCTCGATGAATCCATTGTACAGCGGACTAAACTCGCCGGATGCCGCTCTAGGCTGGTGATGCCGAAATGCACAGGGCCACGCCCCATGGCGCGGCCCTGTTCTAAGGCAGTATCAGTATAAGCAGACTAAACGGAGGCAAAATCGGTTTCGGCTTGCGGAGGCGCCACAATCTCGGTCGGCAGCGCCCCGACCGCCGCTTTCGCGGCTTGCTTGACGGATTCTGTTGAAGGCAGCTTCGCGCAATAGACGTTCCAAACCAGCCCGAGCTTTTTCAGCAGCCAAATGCCGTACCAGTTCGCGTCCACTTCATACCAGGCAAGGCCGTGCCGCGCGGAAACCGGATGGGCGTGATGATTGTTGTGCCAGCCTTCGCCCCACGCCAGCAAACCAACCCACCAGCTGTTGGTGGAAAGGTCGCGAGTTTGGAAGCGCCGGTAGCCCCACGAATGCGTCGCGGAATTCACCAGCCAAGTCGAGTGCAGTCCCAGGACAGTCCGGAAGAACACACCCCAAAGCACGAATGGCAACCCGCCTATCGCGTAGAGCACCGCGCCCAGCAAAATCATCGGAACATAATGATATTTGGTGATCCACACATGAAACTTGTCCTTAGCTAGATCAGGCACGTAGCGCGCAAGGGTCGTCGTATCGTGGTGCATTGACTTGCCCACCAGAATCCAGCCCATGTGCGCCCACCATTTTCCGTCGACCGGCGAATGCGGATCACCTTCGTGATCGGAGTGCTGATGGTGGATGCGATGCGTTGCTACCCAGAAGATCGGTCCGCCCTCAAGCGCCAGCGTGGCGCAGACAGTGAAGAAATACTCGATCCATTTGTGCGTCCTATACCCACGGTGAGTCAGCAACCGGTGGTAGCCCATGCCGATTCCCAGGCTGCCCGCTACCCAATTCAGAAAAACGGCCAGCAGCACCAGTTTCCACGAGAAGAAAAAAAGCGCCGCGATGGCCCCAACGTGGAACAGCACCATAGAGCTGGCAGTAACCCAATTGATGTCGTCGTCGGTTGCTGATTTCTTCGCGATGTCGTCGATATTAAGCGCCATGGGGCCCCTTGATGGAAGGAACGTGAGCCAAATACCTGCTTCGATCTCCGCAGTTTTAGGATAGCAGTGGCGCACCGATCGCTTTGTAATAGTTCTGTAATAGGCACGCGTGCGTCCAAAGAGTTAGTGAATAAAGCGTATGCGCAGCAAACGGCGTGTTTCCGAATTCAGGTGTCCAGTGCCGCGCGATTATTCGCGGCCAGATGGTGGAACGGGAACGGGCGGTGGCGAAAGAGGCTTGGCCATGCGGCCGATCTGGTCGAGCCGATCCGAGGCTCTGAGCAGAGCTTGTACAACGGCACTCGATTCGATCCTCAACGTCTCCAAGTCGTGATGGTTGAGAGCTTCGGTGATCCCCGGCAAGAATTCGGCAGCGTAGCCCGTGTAGCTGCCGGGCGCGAAAATCGTGTGCTTGTACCACGGCCGGCCCACGAGGCCGTTTGGGTCGAGGAAGGCCTGCTCGACATCGGCGAGCGCGAGGCTCAGACGATTCCCGAGAACGGGATTCACAGGCGTATCCTCCAGCGCGCCCATAGCCATGGCTTCGCGCGAGGATGCTTCGGAAAATTCATCGGCAGCGTCCACAGCAGGACGAAGCGCCGCGTATTCATTCGGATCCTGCGAAGCGCGCGACGCCAGATCATCTAGGGACCGGGAAATCTCCGACGAATAGCTCGAGTAGTCGAACGGTAGGATGCCAGCCTCATCCAGCCGCAGCGCCAGAATCCCCAGCACGCGCGCCAGAGCCACGTGGTACGCGAACGTAGGATCGCCAAAATGCTTCATCCAATAAAAGTCGTCGTAGAGCGAATGGTACACGCCATAATCGCCGCTGAAGGCCAAATCAACCGCGGGAATTCCAGCAAAGTCGAGGAACGCCGAATAATCGGAACCGGAGCCTAAAGCGCCAACGGGAGCTTCGCCAGGCGTGCGAGCGTCGGGCGTCTGACGTGCTATGCCAGAAAGCTCTGTGCGCCCTGTGGCGGAGTGCTCCGCCCACGCGTCGTAAACGGTCTCGCCGGTGTTCGGATCGGGAACCTGCCGTGTGGCGGCTCGGATGAGATCACTGAGCGACGGGCTGGCGGAGGCGGTGAAATTCGGACCAGTTACTCCGACGTCCGTGTTGATGTACGCGACGGCTTTCGCCTGCAGCTCGGCGCGGTGCTGCTCCACCCATTCCGTTGAGCCGAGCAGGCCGGGCTCTTCTCCATCCCAATTGCAAATCACGATGGTGCGGCGAGGGCGCCAGCCCTTGCTCACCATTTCACCGAGCGAGCGCGCCGTTTCGAGCAGCGATGCGGTGCCGCTATTCGGATCGGCGGCGCCGTAAACCCACGCGTCGTGATGATTGCCGAGAATCACCCACTGGTCGTCGAGCGAGCCGTGCAGCTTGGCGATCACGTCATACAGCGGCCGCTGGCGGTAATCCATAACCAGCTTCATATGAACGCGCACGTGTCCGTTGCCAACGTGATAGGTGAACGGCAATGCGCCCTGCCAGTTGTGCGGCACATGCCGGCC
>JASHWB010000228.1 GCA_030044295.1 Candidatus Acidiferrales bacterium | reverse complement strand
GCAGCCGAAGGGCAATTCCCGCACGACTCACACTCGGAGACTTGTGCGACGTGTTGTGCGGTAGTCACCGCGTGGCGCTAATTCGAGAGCGTTAGGAGACGCCAACCAACCGCCCTTCGCGGAAACGAGTAGGTTATGGGGCCACATTCGCGCCGGATTCCGGCAGGGCGAAGATCCAGAGAGTGGTGCCGCCCGGGGGACTGGCCAATTCGGGGGCGAGGCCGGTGTCGCCAGCGTCGAGCGGGCCGCCTCCGCCGGAAACGACGGCGATGTATTCGCGGCCGGCGACGGCATAAGCGATCGGATAGGAACTGGGGGTGGCATTGAGGCCGGCGTGCCAGAGCGGTTTGCCAGTGGCTCCGTCGCGCGCGATGAAGTCGCGATTTTGTGCGCCGCTGAAAACCAAGCCTCCGGCGGTTGAGAGCATGGCGCTGGCGATGGGCGCGCGCTGGCGAACCATCCAGACGATTTTCTTCGTTTCGAGATTCACGGCGTCGAGCCGGCCCATTTTGCCGTCGGAATCGGGACGAGCGTGCACGCCGAAGCGAATGTCGAGCCCGCCGGCAGCGGTCTGCGCGGGAGTGCCGGGAGCCCAGGTGTAGTCCATGCAATTTTCGGCGATCGGCACATACAGAATGTGGGTAGCCGGATCGTAGGAAGTAGCGGGCCAGTTTCTGGCGCCGTTGGAACTGGGACAAACGAGCACCGTCTTGTTGGCGATCGGTTCGAGTTGGGGATTGATGTTCTTCCTGCCCGTTTGTGGATCGATGGAGCTGACCAGATTTTGCATCCCGAGGTCTTTTGAAAACGCGTACTTGCCGTCGGCGCGATCGACAGCGTCGAAGATGGCCATTTTGCCGCCGGTGACGACGAGATCGGTGGGCCGGCCATTCACGGGGAGCGTGAGCAGCAATTGCTCGAAGGCCCAGTCGAGATCCCAAACGTCGCGATTCATGTGCTGGTAATACCAGACGAGCTTGCCGGTATCGGGATCGAGCGCAACGGTGGATTCCGTGTAGAGCCCGTCGTTGGAATCGCCTTGCGCTGGCGCGTGCGGCTGGAGAAGCGTGGAGACGTCGTAGGTATTGCCGGTGCCGAAGTAGACCAGATTGCGCTTGGGATCGTAGCTGCCGGAGGTCCAGACGGAGGCGCCGTAGCGTTCGTCAACGGGCCAGCCATTCCAGCTATCGCCGCCGGGCTGGCCGGGGCGCGCGATGGTGTTGAAGCGCCAGAGTTCGTCGCCTGTATTAGCGTCGAGGCCGACGATGAAGCAGCCGCCACCGGGATTGGTGATGCCGAGACTCACGCCGATCATCACTTTGCCGTGAACGACGAGGGGCGCGCCGTCGAGACGGAAGTCATGATTGGAGTGCGCGTATTCGCCAGTCAAGGGCACGATGACCTGGTGGTCCCAAACGAGCTTGCCGGTTTTGATGTCGAGGGCGACAACGTGACCGTCCGCGGTGGGAGCAAAGAGCCTATCTCCGTAGATGGCCATGCCGCGCAGAGTCGAATCGCTGCCGTTCAGCAGGAGGTCCGGGAGTTGGCGAACGTACTGCCAGAGCAGGTCGCCGGTGGCGCCGTCGAGTGCCTGAATCGTGCTGCCACTTTCGATGAAGAGGACACCGTCGTGGACGAGCGGATCGATTTCATTGGCACTGGGCGGGAGGGCGCGGCTCCAAGCGAGCTGCAGATTTCGCACGGTGGATTTGCTGATTTCCCTGAGCGGGCTGAAGCCGAGACTCGAATAGGTGCGACGCCAAGCGAGCCAGTCGGAATCCGGCGGATGCTGGAGCATCGCGTCCGTGACGGGCGTGAGGTTTTCGAGCTGGGCTGCGCGGCGAGCCATGGCAGCTTTGTAGATTGCGTCGTGATTGCCGCGGCTCGGGAATACGTCGCGCTGAAATTGCTGTTTGGCAGCGGGCGGCGCTTGTGATTTGCCGAGTGGCTGTGTCGCTGGACCGGAACTCACTGTTACGAAGGTGAATTCGGTCTGCCCGGGCGGTACTCCGTTTGCCTCCAGAATGTAGGCTACGAGATCGTCATGAGTTTGCGCGCTGATCTGTCCAGGATTCGCGGGCGGCATTTTCTGCTGCATGTACGTGGCAAGCGCGTTGAGCGATTGCGCGCCCCACTTCTGCTGGAACGCAGCGCCTTTCAGGGCGGGACCGAATTCTCCGTCGTCGAGATTCGTGCCGTGGCAGTTCGCGCAGCTCGTGGCGTAGGCGGTTTTACCGCGGTCGGCCTGTGCCGCGGTGAAGCTGGGAGCAGAACCGCTGGTAAAGAAGTTTTGCGCGTTAGACGATGCGGAAAGCACCAAAGTCGCGAAGACTAACGCAGCCAGGGCCGGCGCTCGTTGACCCATCCGAGAAAATTTTGGTCGTACATCGATGCGGGAAGAGCCGGAACTATTTTGAGTGGATTGCATGTTAATTTTCGTCATGGTCATCTCACCGACTGCAAGGCGGCTACTTTACTACTCCCAGCAGCGGCACTCCACTGTCTCGTAGCTTTTCGCGTTGCGATCCGAGGGGCGGGGCCAAATTGGAGCTTTTGGTTCAAGCCGGGCGCGCTAGGATTCGCGCGCAGCTGCGGCCCCACGAGATTTTCGCAGTCGTGGCGACAGAGAGGCGCTTATGAAGCGAATCATATCGATTTTAGCGATCGTTCTGGCGATGGCAACCTGCGCGAGACTGGCGGCCCGAGCGAGCCGCGCGGCCACCGCATTTCAGGACTTAAAAAATCTTGCTGGGCACTGGCAAGGGACGGATGCGCAGGGCAGAGTGGTAAGAAGCACGTTCCAGATGATCGCCGGAGGCACCGCCGTTATGGAGACATTGTATCCGGCGGACATGGAACCGATGGTTACGCTTTATAGCATCGACGGTGATGCGATTTCGCTCATGCACTACTGCCCTACGAACAACCAGCCGCACATGCGCGCGATTCCTGCCCCGGGGGCTATAAAGCGGCTCGTCTTCGAATTTCAAGGAGCCGGCAATCTGCCGGACGTAGCGGTCGGACACGAATACCGGCTGGTGATGGATCTTCAGGACAAGGACCATATCGTCGAGCGGTGGACCTGGCGGGAAAACGGCAAAGACAGCGAAATGGTCTACCGGCTGCAGCGCAAAAGGAATTGACGGCGAAGTTCAGGGAAAGGGAAAGCGCCGCGCTCGGGTCGCCAGTACGGCGGTGCGAACTGGAGCGCGGCTAGGATAGCAACGGTACGGCGCGAAACAGTGGATGGGGTTCGCGACTAAATCTGGTAGGCGCCCTTAGCCGGCGATGTGGCGCTCGAGAACCTTAGTGATCTGGTCCTTCGGTACGGCACCAACGATCTGATCGGCTACTTGACCGTTCTTGAAAACGAGCAGCGTTGGGATGCCGCGGATATTGAATTTGCCCGGCACGCCCATGTTGTCGTCGATATTGAGCTTGACGACTTTGACCTTTCCAGCCTGCTCGCGGGCCACTTCCTCGACCGTAGGCGTCAGCATATGGCACGGGCGGCA
>JASHWB010000227.1 GCA_030044295.1 Candidatus Acidiferrales bacterium | reverse complement strand
GCCACGCAAGATCAGAAGAAGGAGTACTTGTTCCCGAAGGTGTTATGGCCATACCTTATCATCGGATTAGTGGCAGAGGCGGCCTTTGGACTTGGAGAATTGCCCAACTGGCATGATGTTTTGCTCGTTGTTCTGTACGGCGACGCGATTATCGTCATTCCTGTAATCATGTACTGGGTCCGCTGCCTGATCGGGATAAAGCTGTCGGACGATCGGTATCACCGGCGCATTCTTGCGGGTGCCGGATACGCCGATCACGCGACCCGAGCGCTGCCGAAATGAGCCGCATTCGCATACTTCCGGAAAACGTGGCGAACAAGATCGCGGCGGGCGAGGTGGTGGAGCGCCCTGCGTCGGTGGTGAAGGAGTTGCTCGAAAACGCGCTGGACGCAGGCGCGCGCTCGATTCGCGTGGAAGTGGAATCCGGCGGCAAGCGCATGGTCCGCGTGATCGACGACGGCTGCGGCATGAACCATGACGACGCGCTGCTGGCCTTCGAACGCCACGCCACGTCGAAGCTCGCCAACGCGGACGATCTGCTCTCAATTTCGACGCTGGGCTTCCGCGGCGAGGCGCTGCCGTCGATTGCAGCCGTTTCGCGGCTGCTGCTCGAAACGCGCATGGCCAACGACGAGCAGGGAACTCGCGTGGAATTCGCCGGCGGAAAGCTGATTGGCGTGAAACCGGCGGGCGCGCCGGCGGGAACGTCGATCAGCGTGGCGGATATTTTCTATTGCGTACCCGCGCGCCGAAAATTCCTGAAATCCGAGACGACCGAACTGGGCCACGTGGCTTCGCTCGTGACGCATTACGCGCTGGCGCATCCCGAGACGCATTTCGTGTTGAAGACCCCGACGCAGGTAATTCTCGATTGCGCTCCGGTGGAAAAGCTGGCCGATCGCGTATATCAGATCTTCGGCCGTCAGGCGCTCGACGAGCTGGTGGAAATTCCCGCGAATGAATCGCCAATGCGGTCGGCGATCACGGAGCCCGAATTGGAGCCTGGTGAGGAAGCGGCCACGATTCGCGTGACCGGATTTGCGTCGCGTCCCGAGGTGCAGCGCGCCAATCGAAATGGAACGTACATTTTTGTGAATCGCAGGCTCGTTCGCGACCGCCTGCTGTTGCACGCCATCGGCGAAGCGTATCGCAACATCATTCCTCCGGGCGTGTTTCCGGTGGTGCTGCTATTCCTCGAACTGCCGTATCAGGAAGTGGACGTGAACGTCCATCCGGCGAAGATCGAGGTGCGCTTCCGGCATCCGCAGTTCGTTCACGATTTTACGCGCGACGCGCTGCGCCACGCGCTTTCGATCGCGCGGCCGATTCCTGGATTCCCCGCCGCGCGCGCGGCGGCGGCAAGTGGTTCACCTTCCGCGGGGTCATCAGCTTTCGGCTCAGGCGCAGGTCAGTTGCGAGGGTACGCGCCTGTGCAGGACGCAACCGCATTCCCGGGCCCGCCTCGTGCGGAAATTCCGACGGCGTTCACGTCAGGAGCAGCGGCAGTCGAGCCGCTCGAACTCACCGGGGCGCCTGATCGGCCATACGCGCGGCGCTTCGGATTTGAATCTGCAAGTGCGATGGAATTTCCACTGCCGGGGAGGAATGGCGGGCCGTCAGCCTCTGACGCAGCCGCGATCGAGCTGCCTGCGACGGAAGGCGGTTCGCTGCCGGGGCCGGAATCCATCGCGGACTTGAAGCCGCTCGGGCAAGTGAATGCGAGCTTCATCGTTGCCATAAACGGCGAAGGCTTATGGATCGTCGATCAGCACGTGGCGCACGAACGAGTACTTTTCGAGCAGCACCTGCGCGCGCGGCGCGAAGGCGCGCTAGGCGGCCAGCGCATGCTCGCGCCGCTCGTGGTCGATCTGAATCCACAACAGCTCGTCACCTTTGATCTGATCGGCGACGAGTTACGCGCCAACGGCTTCGAAGCCGAGCTTATGGGCGGGCGCAGCGTGGCGATTCAGGCTGCGCCCGCGGGAATCGCCAGTGGAGACGCGGAAAAGCTGCTGTTCGAAATTCTCGACGGCGTCGCGCGCGAAAACCAGGCGGTGTCGATTGATTCGTTGCAATCGAAAATCGCTGCCTCGACCTCGTGCCACGCTGCGATCAAAGTCAACACGCCCCTCGACGCGACCAAAATGGAATGGCTGCTCGCCGAACTGGCGAAGACGGAATACCCGATGAGCTGTCCGCATGGCCGTCCCGTGGTGCTGCGCTATTCCGTCCGCGATATTGAGCGCGCCTTCAAGCGTATCTAATGCGAAAACTGATCATCGCCATTGACGGGCCAGTAGGCTCGGGCAAGAGCACCCTTGCGCGACGCGTGGCCGCCCTGATGGGCTACGTGTACATCGACACGGGTGCGATGTACCGAGCTGTCGCGCTGAAGGCGTTACGCCGGGAGGTGCCGCTCAATGCGGCTGACCAACTTGCGGCTCTTACGGGCGAGACGCGCATCGATTTGCGCGCGAAAGATGGCGCACAGCAGGTATTTCTCGACGGCGAGGACGTGACGACCGCAATTCGGACCCCAGAAGTTTCGCAGGGCGCCTCGAAGGTCGCCGTCGTTCCCGGTGTGCGCCACGTGCTTGTGGCAGAGCAGCGCCGCGCCGGAGCGCAGGGCGGTGTGGTCATGGAAGGGCGCGACATCGGCAGTGTCGTGTTTCCCGACGCGCAGCTGAAAATTTTCCTCACCGCCTCGCCGGACATTCGCGCCGAGCGACGGTGGCGCGAGCATCAGCAGAAAGGCGATGCAATCGACCTGCCGCGCACGCTCGAGGAAATTCACGAGCGCGACCGCCGAGACTCCGGGCGCGCGTCATCGCCACTGGTCCGCGCGAAAGATGCGGTCGTAGTCGACAGCACTGCGATGGATTCAGAGGAAGTGGCGCGGCTTGTGGTTATGTTGGCGCAGAATCAGGCCAGCGCGGGGGCGGCACGCTGAACCGGTTACCCGTCAGCCTTAAGTAAAAGCCAAATTAGCTCGGATTCGACATCGATGCGAGGAACTCGCCGTTCGTCTTAGTTTTCGAGAGGCGGCCAAGCAGCAATTCCATTGCTTCCACCGTCGAAAGCGGGCTGAGCACTTTGCGCAACACCCAGATGCGGTTCAGCTCGTCGGCTGGCAAAAGCAGCTCGTCCTTACGGGTACCCGAGCGGTTGATATCGATGGTGGGGAATACGCGCTTATCCACCAGGCGCCGGTCGAGGTTGATTTCCATGTTACCGGTGCCCTTGAACTCCTCGAAGATCACGTCGTCCATCCGGCTGCCAGTATCGACGAGCGCGGTGGCGATGATCGTCAACGAACCGCCCTCTTCCACGTTTCGCGCGGCGGCAAAAAAGCGGCGAGGACGCTGCAACGCATTCGCGTCGATACCGCCGGAGAGGACCTTGCCGGAAGGCGGCGTCACGGCGTTGTAGGCGCGGCCGAGGCGCGTGAGCGAGTCGAGCAGGATCACCACGTCACGCTTGTGCTCCACCAAGCGCTTGGCTTTTTCGAGCACCATTTCCGCGACCTGGATGTGCCGTTGCGGCGGCTCATCGAACGTGGAGCTGATGACTTCGCCCTTCACGGTACGCTGCATGTCCGTCACTTCTTCCGGGCGTTCGTCGATCAGCAGCACGATCAGCACGACTTCGGGATGATTCGCGGTAATAGAGTTGGCAACCGACTGCAGCATCATGGTCTTGCCGGTGCGGGGAGGCGCCACGATCAGGCCGCGCTGCCCTTTGCCGATGGGGCAGAGCATGTCCAGCACACGCCCGGTCAAATTTTCCTTTGTGGTTTCCAGGCGGATGCGCTCCTGCGGATAAAGCGGCGTGAGGTTATCGAAGAAAATCTTATTGCGCGCAACTTCGGGATCCTCGAAATTGATGGCCTCGACTTTGATCAGGGCAAAGTACCGCTCGCCATCCTTGGGAGGGCGCACCTGGCCGGAGACGGTATCTCCCGTGCGCAGATCGAATTTGCGGATCTGCGATGGTGAGACGTAGATATCGTCCGGCCCCGGCAGATAGTTGTACTCGGGCGCGCGGAGGAAACCGAATCCGTCCGGCAGGCATTCCAGAACGCCTTCGGAGAAGATTAGGCCATTCTTTTCCGTTTGCGCTCGCAGGATCTGGAAGATCAATTCCTGCTTCCGCATGCCGGATGAGCCCGGAATGTTTAGCTCTTTGGCGATCTTTGCGAGATCGGTGATGTTCTTGTCCTTTAGTTCGGCAAGGCTAACGCTCATTCTTGATTCCTTCTTTACTGTCGTATGCTCAGACATCTTTGTTTCTTATCCGATTTATTCCAGGGCAGGCCCATTCGCTTCCC
This sequence comes from Candidatus Acidiferrales bacterium, assembly GCA_030044295.1. Taxonomy (GTDB): domain Bacteria; phylum Acidobacteriota; class Terriglobia; order Acidiferrales; family UBA7541; genus Palsa-295. The sequence goes on along the minus strand of JASHWB010000227.1, from coordinate 2,575 downwards.
GGCACCGGCTCCCAGTTTCAAATTGGGCTGACTACAGAGAATCGTTACGCTCCGGTCGCGTGCCGAACCTGCCTGGCAGGATGTCGCGCCCCAGCTCGCTGAAACCCACGCTAGGGACCCGATGCGGAGGACCGAAGATCTCAATTGGTCAATTCATTGTCCTGCGTGAGATCCGCGCCGAATTTGGGCTCGACCCCTTCCACGGGAGGATGGCCGGGAACGGGTAGCGGCTGTTCCAGAGCGATCTGCAGGACGTCGTCCATTGACTCTACGAGTTGGACGGACAATTGCGCCAGGATTTCCGGCGGGATATCCGCCAAGTCCTTTTCGTTGTCTTTGGGCAAAATCACCGTGCGCAGCCCCAGCCGATGCGCGGCCAGCAGCTTTTCCTTTACGCCGCCGATCGGCAGCACTTTTCCGCGCAGCGTGATTTCGCCGGTCATTGCCAGGTCGCAGCGCACCGGAATGCGCGTCAAAGCGCTGACGATCGATGTGCAAATAGTGATCCCGGCCGAGGGGCCATCCTTCGGGATGGCACCTTCCGGAACGTGCACGTGAATATCGAGATGGCGGTAAAAGTCCTTGGGCAGACCGAAAAGATGGCCGCGCGACCGGACGTAGCTCATGCCTGCCTGCGCGGATTCCTGCATCACGTCGCCGAGCTTGCCGGTTAGCGTAAGCCGGCCCTTACCCTGCATCAGCGTGGTTTCGGTGGAAAGCACCTGCCCGCCGACCTCGGTCCAAGCCAGCCCCGTGACCAGGCCAATTTCGTTGGTCTTGGCCGCCAGGAAATCGCGGTACTTCAAAATGCCGAGGTATTCGTTGACGTTTGCCGGACTGATTTCGACCGCTGCGCTTTTCGGGTCGGTCACCACTTTGCGCGCGATTTTGCGGCAGACGTTGGCGATTTCGCGGTCGAGGTTTCGGACGCCCGCCTCGTGCGTGTAATGACGAATTACGTGAGTGATGGCCTGGTCCGTGAACGTCACGTGGTCCTTCGTTAGTCCCGTCCCTTCGAGCTGTCGTGGTACCAGGTAACGCTGCGCGATCTGATGTTTTTCCTGCTCGGTGTAGCCGGGAAGCCGCAGAACTTCCATGCGGTCCTGCAAGGGCTGCGGAATCGTGTGCAGCACGTTGGCGGTGCAGATGAACATCACTTTGGAAAGATCGTATTCGACGTCCAGATAGTGATCGGTGAAGGAGTGGTTCAGCTCAGGATCGAGGACTTCCATCAGCGCAGCAGACGGGTCTCCACGAAAATCCATGGACATTTTATCCACTTCATCGAGCACAAACACCGGATTCACCGTGCCGGCCTTGCGCATCATCTGAATGATCTGGCCGGGCAGGGCGCCGATGTAGGTTCGGCGATGTCCGCGGATTTCAGCTTCGTCGCGCACTCCGCCAAGCGAAACGCGGACGAATTTTCGGCCCGTGGCGCGGCCGATCGACATCGCCAGCGAAGTCTTGCCGACACCCGGAGGCCCAAGGAAGCACAGAATCGATCCTTTGGGATTCTTCACCAACTGACGCACGGCCAGGTATTCCAGAATGCGTTCTTTGATTTTCTCGAGTCCGTAGTGGTCTTCCGAAAGGATCTGCTCGGCGCGCTTGATGTCACGGATTTCCTTCGACCGCTTCTTCCACGGCACCGCCAGCAGCCAGTCGAGATAGTTGCGCGAGACGGTGGATTCGGCTGACATCGGCGGCATCATCTCCAGTCGCTTCAGCTCTTGCATGGCCTTTTCCATCGGCCCTTCGGGCATCCCCGACGTCTCGATTTTCTTTTTCAACTGCTCGATTTCGCTGGCCTCGCCGCGTCCTAGTTCCTTCTGGATGGCCTTGAGCTTTTCGTTGAGGTAATACTCTTTCTGAGCCCGCTCCATCTGGCGCTTTACGCGTGTGTTGATCGAGCGATCGACATTGAGTTTTTCGATTTCGCCTTCGAGAATGTCGGCCACGCGCTGGAGGCGCTCCAGCGGCTCGAAAATTTCGAGTAACTCCTGCTTCTCCTCAACAGGTATCTGCAGATTCGCTGCGATCGCGTCGGCCAACTTGCTGGGGTCCTCGACGCGCACTGCGGCGATCATCGTGTCGTAGTTCAGGCTTTGCGAGAGCTTTACATATTGTTCGAAAAGATTGGTCACTCGCTCGGTCGCCTGCTGCGTCTGAGGCCCAGGTTCGGATTTCACCGGAACGACGCGAATTGACGCGCGGAAGAAACCTTCATCGCTCGTCACCTGGACGATCTTGGCGCGCTCCGTCCCTTCGACGAGCACTTTGATGTTGCCATCCGGCAGTTTGACGCTTTGGACGATGTTCGCCAGCGTGCCAACCTGGTAGATCTCTTCGGGCTTGGGATCATCCACCGAAGCATCGTGCTGCGTGACCAGAAAAATCTTCTTGTCGCCCGCCAGCGCTTCCTCGAGGGCGCGCACGGACGCTTCGCGGCCTACGATGAACGGGTGCATCATCTCGGGGAAGATCACCATTTCCCGAACCGGCATCATCGGTACGCGCCGGGTTTCCGTTTTTTCCTTGCTAAACATCGGTATTTCTAATCTTCCTCTTCATT
>JASHWB010000226.1 GCA_030044295.1 Candidatus Acidiferrales bacterium | reverse complement strand
GATGCTGATGGGCGGAGTAAAATCCGCGTATTCGGCGGTTTTGCGGCGGCGCGGCGCGCGGAAAAAGCGAAAGCCGGCAAAGATGGCAATGATGTAGTAGGCGAAAGGCGCAAGCGCCAGCAACAATAGCGCGTCGCGAACGGCCGGCCAGATCGACAACGTCTTATCCCCTGCCGACTACAACGAGCAGAACTCCGAGGGTGACGAGCAGCACTCCGGCCCAGCGCTCTTTGCTCACCGTTTCTCCGAGGAAAAACTTGCCACCGATCGCGCCGACCACGTAGCTCAGCGCGGATGCCGGATAGACGAAGCTCACATTGGCCATCGAGAGCAACCCCATCAACGAGAAAAATCCCAGCGCCATCAGCGCGATGCCGATCCACATCCATGGGACCTTCATGGCTCGCCCGATGGCGCGCGCGATCGAGCGCGGACGGAAGTCCGTGACTTCACCGATGGATTTCATGGCGCGCGAAACGCACATTTCGCCGCCCGTGCCGGAAAGCAGGATAAACAGATAGAAAATGACGCCTGTGACGATCAAAGCTGCATTCCCGCCTGCGGATGCGTCCGCCCGACAAAAAACACGCCGCCGCAAATGCACGCAATGCCGAGCCATCGCACGGGGCTGATGAATTCATGCAATATGAGAAGCGCCAGCACAGCGGTCAGCCCGTTTGAAAGCGCCGCCGACGGCTGGACGAAAGTATAGTCCGCCCAGGAAAGAACCAGCAGATAAGAGACGAAAAAGCCCAGCAAACACGCAATGGCTAGCCAGATCGCCCCAACCGAGAACGCATGCACGAAAAATTGTACGACTCGCGAAGGCGCCCAACTGACCATCGGGCCCACCTGGTCCATTCCCTTTTTCAGCAGGATGTTGCTGATGGGGTTCAGCACGACCATCAGCGCGATGAAAATATATGTTTTTAGTTTCAGCCGGAACCTGCTCCTGGGAGGTTTCGGCGCATTGCCGGACGGGTCAACCACGATTTCTCCTCGATCAGAAAGCAGGGTGGGCATCAGCGCGGTTCGGTGGTACGCGGCGCGGTCTGCCCCACAGCAATCACGCCAAGGCAAATCAGAAGAACCCCACTCCAGCGGACCAGCGTGATTTTTTCGTTCAGGGCAATCACCGCCAGCAGGGCAACCAGCCCGTAGGAGAGGGCCGATGCCGGCTGCACGTAACTATAATCGGCCCACGAAAGCACCAGAACGTAAGCCACGAAAAATAAAGTCAGCGATCCGATGCCCAGCCAAACGGTTGGCGAACTGAAAGCGCGTACGAAAAATCGCAAGATGCTCGCCGGGGCCCAGCCTCTCATTGGAGAGACCTTCTTCATGGCCTTGCCCAGCAACACGTCTCCGAGAGGGCCAAAGATGAGCATGGCGCAAATCAGCGCGTAGGTTTTCAGCCGGAGGACCCGACTCGGACTCATGCCTCTTGCGATCCGCTCACTTCGGTTCTGGCGGGTAGCGTCGGTACCGTCACTAGCGCCTTCTTGTCCACGCCGGTCTTTTCGCGGGCCACTTTCTTCCGGTCGGCACGCAGCTTCAGGAAGTCGACTGCCTCGTGATAGAGACGCTTGCGTTCGTGACCGTCCCAGAGCGCGTCGCGAACGATGCGCCACACCACCTTCGGGCGAAAATAGTAACTGTCGTAGAAGCGGTTCACCGCTTCGACCATGTATTCCTTCGAGAGATTCGGATATTCCAGGTGGGGGAGCTGGTGGCCACCTGCATCCGTGATCGCCTCGCCTGCCAGGAATCCTTCGCGCGTCCCGCGGTCGTACAGTTCGGTGCCAGGATAAGCATGAGCCAGGGAAACTTGGATCGTCTCGCAATCGAGTTCTTTGGCGAAATCGATGGTCTTCTCGATGGTTTCATTGGTTTCGCCGGGCAAGCCGATGATGAAATCGCCGTGGACGTGGATGCCGACCTTCTTGCAGTTCTTCACGAAGATGCGGCCCATCTCCAGCGTCTGGCCTTTCTTGATGTTCTTCAGGATTTGCGCGTCGCCCGATTCGAAGCCGACGATCAGCAGCCGACAGCCCGCGTCCGCCATCGCGGCCAGCGTTTCGTAATCCCCATGGACCCGCGACGTGCACGACCAACGGAAGCCCACTGGCTTGAATTCCTTGCAGAGGGCCAGCACACGGTCTTTGCGGATATTGAATGTATCGTCGTCAAAGAAAAATTCCTTGGCCTGCGGGAACATGGCGTGCGCCTGGCGAAATTCACGAGCTACGTTCTCCACCGAACGCGTCCGCCACGCGTGACCCGATAGCGTCTGCGGCCACAAACAGAAAGTACATAGCGCCGGGCATCCCCGGCTGGTATAGAACGATACGAACGGATGCAACAGAAACGGAACGTTGTAATCTTCGATGCGAACGTTGTGCTGATAGACTTCCGTCGCAAATGGAAGCTCGTCCAATTCGGCTGTCTGCATCGACGGGCGCGACGGGTTATGGATCACCTTTCCATCGCACACATAGCTGACGTTCTGAATCTGCGATACAGGCATGCCGCTCGCGTATTCGACGATGGCGTGATCGAATTCGCCGCGCACCACTAAATCGATATCGGGGCTGGCCATCAGGCTTTCGGCCGGCTTGATCTGCACCTGGGGACCGACAAACGCAACCTTCAGACCCGGATTCAGTTCCTTAATAGCGCGAACGATCTTCAAGTCGCTGTAAAAACCCACGGTCGAGGTGAACAGCACCAGAAATTCGTAATCTTTGGCGATTTGAATCACTTCGGCCGGAGGCATGTGGCGCGGCGGGGCATCCAGCAGGCGGCTGCCCGGCAGCATCCCGGCGGGATAGGAGAGCCAGACTGGATACCAGTAGGACTCAATTTCTCGCGTCGCGGGCCAGCGGGAACCCGCGCCGCCATCGAACTTTTCGAAGCTCGGCGGGTTCAGAAACAGCGTTTTC